>NZ_CAMZMX010000010.1:0-122866 GCF_947311875.1 Pseudomonas sp. PARCl1 | reverse complement strand
TGCTTCTTCAGCCTGACGAGAATAACTTCTCCCGCCAGGCCAGTCACAACATACAAGGAGCGAGCGCAGCTCGCGATTGCGCCGCGCGGGCGGCGCTCGCTCTAACAGGCGCTGCCATACCTTGCGGCAAACACCGACAGCCCTGACGCGATCCCTGTGGGAGCTGGCTTGCCGGCGATAGGGCCGCAACAGGCAACCAACATCAGCCGCCTGACACCCGCCCCGCCGCTGCAAACGCCTGCAATTGCGGGTAGAACGCGCGAAAGTCCGCCAGCAGCGGCTCGTACAGCCGCTCCAGCTCCACCATCACCCCCGCCATCGCGTCTGGCCGCGACAGCCGCCGGCCGATGCCGTTGAACACCTGTTCCAGCGTGGCGAAGTCGCCATAAGCGCCCAACCAGTCATCGGCAGCCATGAACGGCGCAATGCGCGCCAGCCGCCCCGGCAGCTCAGGCTCCGCCAGCAATACCCGATAAAACGCGCCCGTGAACTGCGCCAAGGGCTGCTCGGCATAGTCGTGCCAATGCCGCGCCAGGCAGTGGTCGAAAAACACGTCCAGCACGATGCCGGCGAAGCGCCGCCGCTCACGCGGGAACCGCGCCAGCGCCGCCAGTACCAAGGGGTGCCGGTCGGTATAGCTGTCGATATGCCGGTGCAACCGGATAGCCGCCTCCAAGGCAGGCGGGAAGCGCCCGTGCAGCGAGCCTTTGACGAAATCGCCGTACAGGCTGCCCAGCAGTTGTTGCGGGGCCGGCCCGCCCAGGTGCAAATGTGCAAGGTAGTTCATGAGCGCAGTCTACCACCGCGGCGCCCAATATCGTTATAACGCGATATAGCGATTTGAACTCAGCTAAGCACCACTGGATATTTGGATATCGGCATTCAGCGATTTATATTTCGCCCTATCGCGATATACCGCTACAACGAGCCTCACGCCATGCCACTCGATCTCGACGAAATCATAAAAGCGCTGGCCCACCCGGTCAGGCGAGAAATTCTCAGCTGGCTGAAAGACCCGGCAAACCAGTTCCCGGATCAGTACCACAGCACCGAAAACGGTGTGTGTGCCGGGCAGATCGACCAACGCTGCGGCCTTTCGCAGTCGACCGTCTCCGCCCACCTGGCCACCTTGCAGCGTGCCGGGCTGATCAGCAGCCAGAAGATCGGCCAATGGCATTTCTTCAAACGCAACGAAGCCACCATCCAGGCGTTCCTGGAACAACTGCGCCAAGCGCTTTGACCAGCAGGTAACCGACATGACCACGCTTTTCGATCCGATCACCCTGGGCGACCTGCAGTTGCCCAACCGCATCATCATGGCCCCACTCACTCGCTGCCGTGCAGACGAGGGTCGCGTGCCCAGTGCCCTGATGGCCGAGTACTACGTCCAACGCGCCAGCGCCGGGCTGATTCTCAGCGAGGCAACCTCGGTCACCGCCATGGGCGTCGGCTACCCGGATACGCCCGGTATCTGGAACGATGAGCAAGTCCGCGGCTGGACCAATGTCACCAAGGCCGTGCATGGCGCGGGCGGGCGCATATTCCTGCAGCTGTGGCACGTGGGGCGTATCTCGCACCCCAGCTACCTGAACGGCGAACTGCCGGTGGCCCCCAGCGCGATCCAGGCCAAGGGGCATGTCAGCCTGGTACGCCCGCTGAGTGACTACCCCACCCCGCGCGCACTGGAAACCGAAGAAATCAGCGACATCGTCGAGGCCTACCGCAGCGGTGCGGAAAACGCCAAGGCCGCCGGTTTCGATGGTGTGGAAATTCACGGCGCCAATGGCTACCTGCTCGACCAGTTCCTGCAAAGCAGTACCAACCAGCGCACCGACCGCTACGGCGGCTCGCTGGAAAACCGCGCGCGCCTGCTGCTGGAGGTGACCGATGCAGCCATCGAGGTGTGGGGGGCCAACCGGGTCGGCGTGCACCTGGCACCACGTGCCGACGCCCACGACATGGGTGACGCCGACCGTGCCGAGACGTTCACGTACGTTGCCCGCGAACTGGGCAAACGCGGCATCGCCTTCATCTGCTCGCGGGAGCGTGAAGCCGACGACAGCATCGGGCCGTTGATCAAGGCGGCGTTTGGTGGGCCATACATCGTCAACGAGCGTTTCGACAAGGCAAGTGCCAATGCAGCCCTGGCCGATGGCAAGGCCGATGCGGTGGCGTTCGGGGTGCCGTTCATTGCCAACCCGGACCTGCCGGCACGCCTGGCAGCAGATGCACCGTTGAACGAGGCGCACCCCGAAACGTTCTATAGCAAGGGGCCGGTGGGGTATATCGATTACCCGCGCCTGTAACCCAGCGAACCCGCTGCTACCGTGCACCTGTAGCAGCGGGTTCAGGCCATTTCAGGGCCGAGCGTTGATTTGCTGCTGCAGGTTCTGGATCTGGCTCTGTAGGGTGTTGAGGTTGCGCGTGGTCTGCCCGCGGAACGCATCGAACTCCTGCACCGATGCGCCACTCGAGCCCGACGAGCCGCGGTTTTCCATTTGCGTCTTGAGCACCAGCACGTCCTGCTCCAGGCTTTCGATCGCCGCACTCGGGTTGCCCTGCTTCTTCAGCGCAGCCACCTCTTCGCTCAGGTTTTTGAGCTGCCCATCAAGCTTGCCACCGTCTACCTGGCCCGACTTCAACGCCGCCAGCTCGGCATTCACCGCCTTCAACTGCGCCTGCAGCTGGCCTTGCAATTCGGTCACGGCTTTCTGCTGCTCACGGGTATCGGCCAGCACCTGCTCCAGGCGCTTGCCCAGGTCGCCGGCCTGGCCAGCCACGCCTTGCTGCTGCTTGCTCTGCTCGGCCAGGCTGGCCTGCAACTGGCGGATCTGCAGCTTGAGCGCCTCGCTGCCGGTGTTGACCGACGATTCGCTGGCAGCGACCTTGCCACTGATTGCCTGCAAGCGCCCCGCTGCATCTTCGCTGATGCGGGCAAAGCTTTCCTGGGTGGCCACCAGTTGCTGCTCCATCAGCGAGATCTGCTGGAAGCTCCACCAGCCCAGCCCGGCCAGGGCTATGAACGAGGCCCCCAGCAGCACCCACAAAGGCCCGGTGCTGGCCGGCCTGGCCGCCTTCTGGCAGCTACGGGCCACGTGCGCCGGCAACAGTTCGTCATCATCAGGGGTGCCGGCCCGCAGGGTTGGCACATCATCGAAATCGTCGTGAGCATGGTTGCGCATGGGTGAGTTCAACCGCGGTAATAGCAAAGAAACAGGAGTATAAACCGCTCGCGCGGCGCACTGCTGACCCTAATCGGCGCGCCGCGTTCACTGCCCCGGGGGCTGATGTTTCCACCAGGCGCAGAATTCATCCAGCGCCGTCCACAGGCTGACCTTCGGCTGATAGTCCAGGTATTGCCTGGCGCGGCTGATGTCGAGGGTGAAATCACGGCTCATGACCTGCATTCCCAACCGCGACAAGGTCGGTTGCGGGCGCCCCGGCCATAGCATGCAGGCGGCTTCGTTGAGCGCAGCCAGGCTGTAGGCCAGGCCGTAGGAACGGTAGCGGGTCACCTGCGGCAACTGCATCTGGCGCATCACGTAGTTGACCACGTCCCACAACGGCAGCGGCTGGCCGTTGCTGATGTTGTAGGCCTGGCCCAATGCCCGGTCATCGGCGAACAGGGCGCTGAGCAGTGCCTCGTTGAGGTTGTGCACACTGGTGAAATCAACCTTGTTCAGGCCATTGCCGATGATCGCGACCCGGCCCTTGCGCTGCATCTGCATCAGCCGCGGGAAGATGCTGGCATCGCCGGCCCCGGTGACGAAGCGGGGTCGCAGTGCCAACACCTCGAGGCCGAACTCCTGCGCGCCGAACACTTTCTGCTCGGCCAGGTACTTGGTTTTCCCATAATGGTCATGGAACCGGCGCGGCAGCTGGTCTTCCCGGACGTCGAGGCGCGAGCGGCCGTTGAAGTACATGGACGGCGACGACAGGTGTACCAGGCGCCGCACGTGCTCCTTGAGGCACCCTTCGACCACGTTCTCGGTGACCACCACGTTGGCTTGGTGGAAATCCTGATAACGCCCCCAGTGCCCCACAGCGCCGGCACAGTGCACCACCGCTTCGACGCCCTGGCAAAGGCGCCGGGCCAGCTCGGCATCGTTCAGGTCGCCGGGGATGAACTGGGCACCGCGCTTGACCAGGTGCTCCACCCCCTCCGCACGGCGGCCGCTGACCCGCACGTCCAGGCCCTGCTCCAGGGCGAAACGCGCAAAGCGCCCGCCAATGAAGCCACTCGCGCCGGTGACCAGAATTCGCATGTAACACTCCGTCTTGCCAGATTTCAGATGCAACTGACGCCAGCCGCGGCTACAACGGCACCAGCCATTGCCCTGCCGTATGCCGCAGATGCTCGGTCAGTTGCGCGAGCAATTGCCCGCCATTGCGCCAATGATGCCAGTACAGCGGCACATCGATGGGGGTATCGCTGCAAATTTCCACCAACTGCCCACCGGCCAGTTGCTCGCGGGCCTGCAATTCGGGCACCAGCCCCCAGCCCAGGCCCGCCTCGGTCATGCGCAGGAAGCCTTCGGATGACGGGCACAGGTGGTGCAGGAAACCATCCTCCATGCCCAGCGACGCCAGGTAGCGGTGCTGCAGGAAGTCGTCCGGGCCGTACACGATGGCCGGGGTGCGGGCCAGGCGGCTGGCGACAAAGCCTTGGGGAAAATGGCGCGCCATGAATCCGGGGCTGGCCAACGCCCGATAACGCATTGCCCCCAACGGCAGGCTGCGTGCCCCGGCCACAGGCCGTTCACTGCCACACAGGCAGGCCGCCACCTCGCCCGCACGCATGCGCTTCAGGCCCACTTCCTGGTCTTCCACCACCAGGTCGGTCAGCACGTTCTGCTGCGCACAGAAGTTGCCCACCGCGCCAGCCCACCAAGTGGCCAGGCTGTCGGCGTTGAGGGCGATGCGCAGGCGCTCTGGCATGCCTTCTTCGTCCAGCGCCGGCACCTGGCGCTGCAGGTCACGTTCAAGCAGGCGTACCTGCTGCACATGGTTGAGCAGCTGGCGGCCGACCTCTGTCGGGCTGGGCGGGGTAGCGCGCACCAGCACGGGCTGGCCGACCCGCGCCTCGAGCAGTTTGATGCGCTGGGAAATGGCCGATTGCGACAGGCCCAGCACTTGCGCGGCACGCTCGAAACCACCCTGTTCGATCACGGCCGCCAGGGCGGCAAGCAGCTTGTAGTCGAACATCGATTTTCCTAATGAGGGATCAGCTTTATTTGTTTTTCTTATATCGCCCTAACCCACACAATGGCCAGCATCTTTTATGACCTTTTCGGAGAGCCTGGCCATGTGGCAAAGCTATCTCAACGGCATGCTGGTGGCCTTCGGCCTGATCATGGCCATCGGCGCCCAGAATGCCTTCGTACTTGCTCAAAGCCTGCGCCGCGAGCACCACCTGCCGGTGGCAGTGCTGTGCATCGTCTGCGATGCCATCCTGGTGGCGGCCGGTGTGTTTGGCCTGGCCACCGTACTGGCGCACAACCCGACCTTGCTGGCGATCGCCCGCTGGGGCGGTGCGGTGTTCCTCATCTGGTACGGGGCCAAGGCCTTGCGCAGTGCCTGCTCCAAGCAAAGCCTGCAGCACCAGCAGGGCCAGGGCACACGCTCACGTCGCGCGGTACTGCTCAGCGCCTTGGCGGTGACGTTGCTGAACCCGCACGTGTACCTCGACACGGTGTTGCTGATCGGCTCGCTGGGCGCCCAGCAGACCGAGCCCGGGGCTTATGTGGCCGGGGCCGCCAGCGCTTCACTGCTGTGGTTCTCGACCCTGGCGCTCGGCGCGGCCTGGCTGGCCCCGTGGCTGGCGCGGCCGGCAACCTGGCGCATGCTCGACCTGATGGTGGCGGTCATGATGTTTGCGGTGGCGGCGCAGTTGATCTTCAACTGATCCCAAGGGCCCTGGCAGGCAGAGCCCGAGACCACCGGTCGGCATGGCTCGACCGCCGCGGAACCTCTATTCCCTATGTTTGTTGCGTGGTTATGCGCCGGACCCGGTGCTATGATCCAGCCCTTGCGTCGCAAAGAGTAAAAACTCGCCGACGCTGATCGGGCCGCCCGTGATCGGCCTTGCGCAAACCGCAAACAGACCTGAATCAGGAGATCCACCATGGCTTTTGAATTGCCGCCGCTGCCGTACGCCCACGATGCCCTGCAGCCGCACATCTCCAAGGAAACCCTGGAGTATCACCACGACAAGCACCACAACACCTATGTCGTGAACCTGAACAACCTGGTCCCAGGCACCGAATTCGAAGGCAAGTCCCTCGAAGAAATCGTCAAGGCCTCTTCGGGCGGCATCTTCAACAACGCCGCTCAAGTCTGGAACCACACCTTCTACTGGAACTGCCTGTCGCCAAACGGCGGCGGCCAGCCAACCGGCGCCCTGGCCGATGCCATCAACGCGGCCTTCGGTTCCTTCGACAAATTCAAGGAAGAGTTCACCAAGACTTCGGTCGGCACCTTCGGTTCCGGCTGGGGCTGGCTGGTGAAGAAAGCCGACGGCTCCCTGGCCCTGGCCAGCACCATTGGCGCCGGCTGCCCGCTGACCAGCGGCGACACCCCGCTGCTGACCTGCGACGTCTGGGAACACGCCTACTACATCGACTACCGCAACCTGCGTCCGAAGTACGTCGAGGCGTTCTGGAACCTGGTCAACTGGGCCTTCGTTGCCGAGCAGTTCGAAGGCAAGACCTTCAAGGCCTGAGTCACCCAGCCTTGAACAGAAAACCCGGCCATGTGCCGGGTTTTTTTGTGCCTGCCAGGGGCCGCCGCGCCGGTACACCGAGCCGCACGGTTTTGCTTGCTCAGGCGGCAGAGCGCGCTAACATCAAATCTTTGGAAGATTGAGACAGCGCACTCAAGTTGCAGGGGCAGGCAACCGATACACTGCTCATGGTAGGCCGATAGTGTATCGTCATCGTTGATGGCAAAATGATGCCATGCGCATGGATTAAGGAAACCCCATTGAAGCTGGAATTGCGGAACAGCTTGTCGGTCAAGTTGCTCAGGGTCGTGCTGCTGTCGGCGCTGGCGGTCGGCGTACTGCTCAGCTGTGCGCAAATTGTCTACGACACCTACAAGACCCGCCAGACCGTGAACAACGATGCCCAGCGCATCCTCGACATGTTCCGCGACCCGTCGACCCAGGCGGTGTACAGCCTCGACCGTGAAATGGGCATGCAGGTGATGGAGGGCCTGTTCCAGGACGAATCGGTACGCATGGCGTCCATCGGCCACCCCAATGAAACCATGCTGGCAGAAAAGTCCAGGCCGCTGCGGGACACCTCCATGCGCTGGCTGACCGACCTGATTCTCGGCCAGGAACGTACCTACACCACGCAACTGGTCGGCCGCGGCCCCTACAGCGAATACTACGGCGACCTCAGCATCACCCTCGACACCTCTTCGTATGGTGAAGATTTCCTGATCAACGCGGTCATCATCTTCATCTCCGGCGTACTGCGCGCCCTGGCCATGGGCCTGGTGCTGTACCTGGTCTACCACTGGCTGCTGACCAAGCCGCTGTCGAAGATCATCGAGCACCTCACGCAGATCAACCCCGACCGCCCCAGCCAGCACCAGATCCCGCTGCTGAAGGGGCACGAAAAGAACGAACTGGGCCTTTGGGTCAACACGGCCAACCAGTTGCTGGCTTCGATCGAGCGCAACACCCACCTGCGTCACGAAGCGGAAAACAGCCTGCAGCGCATGGCCCAATACGACTTCCTGACCGGCCTGCCCAACCGCCAGCAGCTGCAACAGCAACTGGACAAGATCCTGGTCGACGGTGGCCGCCTGCAACATCGGGTGGCGGTACTGTGCGTGGGCCTGGACGACTTCAAGGGCATCAACGAACAATTCAGTTACCAGGTGGGTGACCAACTGTTACTGGCCCTGGCCGACCGCCTGCGGGCGCATAGCGGCCGCCTGGGTGCCCTGGCGCGGCTGGGCGGCGACCAGTTTGCCCTGGTGCAAGCCAACATCGAGCAGCCCTACGAAGCTGCCGAACTGGCGCAAAGCATCCTGGATGACCTGGAGGTGCCATTCGACCTCGATCACCAGCAGATCCGCCTGCGCGCCACCATCGGCATCACCCTGTTCCCGGAAGACGGCGACAGCACGGAAAAGCTACTGCAGAAAGCCGAGCAGACCATGACCCTGGCCAAGGCCCGCTCGCGCAACCGCTACCAGTTCTACATTGCCAGCGTCGACAGTGAAATGCGCCGCCGCCGCGAGTTGGAGAAGGACCTGCGCGAAGCCCTGCCGCGTAACCAGCTGTACCTGGTGTACCAGCCACAGATCAGCTACCGCGACCACCGCGTGGTCGGCGTGGAGGCCCTGCTGCGCTGGCAGCACCCGGAGCTGGGCATGGTGCCGCCCGACCAGTTCATCCCGCTGGCCGAACAGAACGGCAGCATCATCAGCATCGGCGAATGGGTACTCGACCAGGCCTGCCGGCAATTGCGCGAATGGCACGACCTGGGCTTCAGCGACCTGCGCATGGCGGTCAACCTGTCTACCGTGCAGTTGCACCACAGCGAGCTGCCGCGGGTAGTCAACAACCTGTTGCAGGCCTACCGCCTGCCACCGCGCAGCCTGGAGCTGGAGGTCACCGAAACCGGCCTGATGGAAGACATCAGCACCGCCGCCCAGCACCTGCTGAGCCTGCGCCGTTCCGGGGCGCTGATTGCGATCGACGACTTCGGCACCGGTTACTCGTCGCTCAGCTACCTGAAGTCATTGCCGCTGGACAAGATCAAGATCGACAAGAGCTTCGTCCAGGACCTGCTTGACGACGATGACGACGCTACCATCGTTCGCGCCATCATCCAGCTGGGCAAGAGCCTGGGCATGCAGGTCATCGCCGAAGGCGTGGAAACCGCCGAGCAGGAAACCTACATCATTGCCCAGGGCTGCCACGAGGGCCAGGGCTATCACTACAGCAAGCCGCTGTCGGCGCGTGAACTGACTCACTTCCTCAAGCAAGCCCAACGTAATCAAGTCTCGATGCTCTGAACCTGCTCGCCCGGCCAAGCCAGCGACCTGGATTTGCATGAAATGCGCCCCCGCCCCTTTACAGCAAATGCAAATCTTTCGCATGATGTTGCCGTTTCGCATGCCTAGGCGCACTGTCCAACCACACGACGCAGGAAACCCATAATGATTCGAATGCCTCTGGCCTCCGCCAGTCTGCTGGCCATGGCCATCGCCCTCGCCGGTTGCGGCGAAAAAGACGACAAGGCTGCCGCTGCGCAAGCGCAGGCACCCGCTGCCGCCAGCACCACCGCTGCAGCGCCAGGGGCTGTCGACGAAGCCGCTGGCAAAGCCGTGGTCAAGCATTACGCAGAAATGGTCTATGCCGTGTACAGCGACTCGCTGAGCACCGCAAAAACCCTGCAGACCGCTGTCGACGCCTTCCTTGCCAAGCCAGACGATGAAACCCTGAAGGCTGCCAAGCAAGCCTGGGTTGCTGCACGCGTGCCTTACCTGCAGAGCGAAGCCTTCCGCTTCGGCAACACCATCATCGACGACTGGGAAGGCCAGGTGAACGCGTGGCCGTTGGACGAAGGCCTGATCGACTATGTCGACAAGAGCTACGAGCATGCCCTGGGCAACCCCGCCGCCAGCGCCAACATCATCGCCAACACCGAGATCCAGGTCGGCGAAGAAAAGATCGACGTCAAGGACATCACCCCCGAGAAGCTGGCCAGCCTGAACGAACTGGCAGGGTCCGAAGCCAACGTCGCCACGGGCTACCACGCCATCGAATTCCTGCTGTGGGGCCAGGACCTCAACGGTACCGGCCCAGGCGCCGGCGCCCGCCCGGCGTCGGACTACCTGGAAGGCCAGGGTGCTACCGGCGGCCACAACGAGCGCCGCCGCGCCTACCTCAAAGCCGTGACCCAGTTGCTGGTCACCGACCTTGAAGAGATGGTCGGCAACTGGGCTCCGAACGTCGCCGACAACTACCGCGCCAAGCTCGAAGCCGAGCCGGTCAACGATGGCCTGCGCAAGATGCTGTTCGGCATGGGCAGCCTGTCGCTGGGCGAACTGGCCGGTGAACGCATGAAGGTTTCCCTGGAAGCCAACTCGCCGGAAGACGAGCAGGACTGCTTCAGCGACAACACCCACTACTCGCACTTCTACGATGCCAAGGGTATCCGCAATGTCTACCTGGGCGAGTACACCCGCCCGGACGGCACCAAGGTCAGCGGCCCGAGCCTGTCGTCGCTGGTAGCCAAGGTTGACCCGGCGGCCGACGCCACCCTCAAGGCCGACCTGGAGGCCACCGAGGCCAAGATCCAGGTCATGGTCGACCATGCGCAGAAAGGCGAGCACTACGACCAGTTGATCGCCCCCGACAACGCTGCCGGCAACCAGATCGTTCGCGATGCCATTGCCGCCCTGGTCAAGCAGACCGGTGCGATCGAACAGGCTGCGGGCAAGCTCGGTATTGCCAACCTGAACCCGGATACCGCAGACCACGAGTTCTGATTCGGTAACGGCGCCTCACCCCGAACGCCCGGCCTTGTGCCGGGCGTTTGCGTTTGTGCTGCAGGTGCTGTGGTTCCAGATGCCTGTCCTGCCTTTCGCCCTTCATTCTGGCCCCATTCACGGGATCACCAGGCCGGAGGGCGCAGTGCTACAGATTCTTGATGTTTGGGGGGAAGGCCGAATCGTTCAGCGCGTGGGGGGCAAGGACATCATTACCGGCTTCACCCACGCCTATAACCTGAATAAAGTCGGCCAGCGCATTTCCAACGGGCCGCGCACAGGCGAGCGCATCCCCCACCTGTATCAGGTCGATGAATACGATGCGCCCCGTTTCCCGCTGGACACCCGCGCCATACCCCACCTAACCCTGATGGGCGCCCCCATCACTTACCACGTGGCCCTGGAGATGTGCAGGGTGCTTGCCCACTCCGGCAAGATCTACCTGTACGACGCCAACGAACCCGACCGCAAGATGTTCGAGGCTGTCGCCTTTGCCCAGGGCCTGCAGCTGCTGGGGCGCTTCGACCCCGCCGAACTGGACCCGCCTTTCAACGAGATCACCTTGCTTGGCGTTTACGTCTACCGCAGCCCGAGCAGCCCGCTACCCCGCCCAGAGACCCGACCGTAAAAGGACCTTCACATGGCCAGCGTCACCTACCTGTGCTCCATCGCCAACAACACCCCCTACACCCTGACCGTGGTCGACGGTGAGAACCGCAGCAAAAGCGTTGCAGTCGGCGCCCAGCACGCCTGGAACGGCGAACTGGCCGTACCGTGGATCGGCAATACCAATGAAAACCACAAAGCCTTGCGCCTCATTCTCGGCCCCGCTGCCGAAGCCAGCATCTGGGTCTTCCAGGATTACTGGAAACCGGCCCACGAGAATGCCATCAAACAGCTCGCTGCCCACACCATGGACTATGACAGTGACGAGGTCATCGAAGTGGCCGGCAACAATCGCAATGGTGGCCACAAGAACCTGATCGTCAGCCTGGTGAACCGCCAGTTCAAGCTGCATATCGCCTGAGGGCCACAAGCAACGACGATTTCATCGAGCAAACGCAAATTGCTCTTATTCAATGATCCTGGGCCTGCTAAGCTTGCACGCCGGTTTTTTGCTCAAGCCCAGGATTCTCGATGTCCTTGTCGCTGTTTCGACTCAGCCCCTTGCTGCTGGCCTTTGCCCTCGCTGCCTGTGACGACGCCCCGCGCTTCACCCAGGCCGAGCCCGGCGAAGCCTTGGCGGCTGGCCTGGCCACCGTACAGCGCAGTGACCGCAACGCCTACGCCCAGCCCTCGGCCAACCTTTCGCCGGAACGGCGGCTGGACTTCGCCGTAGGCAACAGCTTCTTCCGCAGCCCCTGGGTGATCGCCCCCTCTACCACGACTGCACGCGATGGCCTGGGCCCGCTGTTCAACACCAATGCCTGCCAGAACTGCCATGTGCGCGACGGCCGTGGTCATCCCCCAGCCGCCAATGACAGCAACGCCGTCGGCATGCTGGTGCGCCTGTCTATCCCCGACCAACCCTACCTGGCCAAGGTGATCGAGCGCATCGGCGTGGTGCCGGAACCGGTCTATGGCACCCAGTTGCAAGACATGGCCATCCCCGGCGTGGCCCCGGAAGGCAAGGTGCGGGTGAGCTATGCCCAGCACACGGTGACGTTCGAGGATGGCCATCAGGTGCAACTGCGCAAGCCAAGCCTGCAAATCACTCAGTTGGGCTACGGCGTGATGCACCCCGACACCCGGTTTTCCGCACGGGTGGCCCCGCCGATGATCGGCCTGGGCCTGCTCGAAGCCATCCCCGAAGCCGCCCTGCTGGCCAACGAAGACCCCGACGACCGTAACCACGACGGCATTCGCGGGCGAGCCAACCGGGTATGGGATGACGCCCAGGGCAAGACCGTGGTCGGGCGCTTCGGCTGGAAGGCCGGCCAACCCAACGTCAACCAGCAGAACGTGCACGCCTTCGCCGGCGACATGGGCCTGACCAGTACCCTGCAGCCCAAGGACGACTGCACGGCGGCGCAAGCCGCGTGCCTGGCTGCGCCCAATGGCGATGGCGCCGATGGCGAGAAGGAAGTCAGCGACAACATTCTGCGCCTGGTCACCTTCTATACCCGCAACCTGGCCGTGCCGGCACGCCGCGACGTGGGCGCGCCACAGGTGCTGGCGGGCAAGAACCTGTTCTACCAGGCCGGCTGCCAGGGTTGCCATACACCGCAGTTCACCACCGCCGCCGATGCAACCGAACCAGAGCTGGCCAACCAGGTCATCCGCCCCTACAGCGACCTGCTGCTGCACGACATGGGGCCGGGCCTGGCCGACGAGCGCACCGAATTCGCCGCCAACGGCCAGGACTGGCGTACCGCGCCGCTGTGGGGCATCGGCCTGAGCGAAACGGTCAGTGGCCACAGCCAGTTCCTGCACGATGGCCGCGCGCGCAACCTGCTCGAAGCCGTGCTTTGGCATGGCGGCGAAGCCGAAGCGGCACGCAATTTCGTTCTCACCTTCAATGCCGAGCAGCGCGCCGCGCTGCTGGCGTTCCTGAATTCCCTTTAAACGCGCAAAGGAGCCGGCATGTTCCGACCCAAATTGTTGTTCACCAGCCTCGCCGCACTCGCCCTTGGCGCCTGCTCGCCGCAGGACCCGCAAGCAGTGACCTCCGCCGCCATCGCCAAACAGGTGATCCTGCCCACCTACAGCCGCTGGGTCGAAGCCGACCGTACCCTGGCCGCCAGCGCCTTGGCCTACTGCGAAGGCAAGGAAGACCTGGAAAAGGCCCGTGCCGACTTCCTCAACGCACAAAAAGCCTGGGCTGAACTGCAACCGCTGCTGGTGGGCCCACTGGCCGAAGGCAACCGCGCCTGGCAGGTGCAGTTCTGGCCCGACAAGAAAAACCTGGTCGGCCGCCAGGTAGAGCAATTGGTCAACGGCGACAAGCCAGTCGATGTGGCCGCCCTGGGCAAGGCCAGCGTGGTGGTGCGTGGGCTGTCGGCCTATGAATACATTCTGTTCGACAGCAAGCCGGACATCGCCACAGCCGAACAGAAGGCCCGTTATTGCCCGCTGCTGGTCGCCATCAGCGAGCACCAGAAGCTGTTGGCCGAGGACATCCTCAAGAGCTGGAACAGCACCGACGGCATGCTCTCGCAGATGACCAAGTTCCCCAACCAGCGCTACGCCGATTCCCACGAGGCCATTGCCGACCTGCTGCGCTCCCAGGTGACCGCACTGGATACGCTGAAGAAAAAACTCGGCGCCCCCATGGGCCGCCAGAGCAAGGGCATCGCGCAGCCGCTGCAGGCCGAGGCCTGGCGCAGCCACAGCTCACTGAAAAGCCTGGAGGCCACCCTCAAGGCTGCCCAGACCGTGTGGGTTGGGGTCGACAACCAGGGTTTGCGCGGCCTGCTGCCCAGCGATCAGAAAGCGCTGGCAGACAAGATCGACGCCGCCTACGCTACCTCGCTCAAACTGCTGGCCGACAACCAGAAGACCCTTGGCGAGTTGCTGGCCGACGACGCCGGCCAACAAACCCTCAACCAGCTCTATGACAGCCTCAACGTGGTCCACCGCCTGCACGAAGGCGACCTGGCCAAGGCGTTGAACATCCAGCTGGGCTTCAATGCCAACGACGGTGACTGATCATGCTGCGACGCCAGGCAATCAAACTCGGTAGCGTACTGCTCAGCGCCCTTACCCTGGGTGGCTGGAGCCTGTTCCGCAACAAAGGCAGCGAACCCTTGCTGCTCTCGGCGCGTGACGACGGCAACGGCAAGCACTATGCCGTGGGGTTCCGCCTGGACGGCACCCAGGTGTTCAGCACCCAGGTTGCCCAGCGTTGCCATGCCATCATCCATCACCCTGAACAGCCGATCGCCCTGTTCGTCGCTCGCCGCCCCGGTACCGAAAGCTACCTGGTCGACTTGCGCGACGGGCGCTTGCTGCAAACGGTGGTTTCGCAAGCGGACCGGCACTTCTACGGCCATGCGGTGGTGCACAAAAGCGGCGAATGGCTGTACGCCACCGAGAACGACACCCGTGACCCGGGGCGGGGCGTGCTAGGCGTGTACCGCTTCGAAGGTGCGCGCCTGGTACACACCGGCGAGCTCCCCACCCACGGCATTGGCCCGCACGAGGTGGCCTGGCTACCCGACGGCGAAACCCTGGTGGTGGCCAACGGCGGGATCCGCACCGAGGCCGAAAGCCGGGTCGAGATGAACCTCGATGCCATGGAGCCGAGCCTGGTGCTGATGCAGCGTGACGGCACCTTGTTGAGCAAGGAAACCCTCGCCCAGCAGATGAACAGCGTGCGCCACCTGGCAGTGGGCAGCGATGGCACCATTGCCGCCTGCCAGCAGTTCATGGGCGACGCCGATGAAACGGCCGAGTTGCTGGCCATCAAGCGCCCGGGCGAGCCGTTCAAGGCCTTTCCGGTGCCCGAGCAGCAACTGCAGGCCATGGCCCAGTACACCGCCAGTGTGGCTATCCACAGCGAGCTGCGGCTGGTGGCGCTGACCGCGCCACGGGCCAACCGCCTGTTCGTCTGGGACCTGGACAGCGGCGCTGTGCGGCTCGACGCCCCTATGCCCGACTGTGCCGGGGTCGGTGCCGTCAAGGACGGTTTTGTCGTGACCTCCGGGCAGGGCCGCTGCCGCTTCTACGATTGCACCAAGGCACAACTGGTCGGGCAACCGATGAGCCTGCCGTCCGGGTTCTGGGACAACCACCTGCATCTGGTCTGATTGATCCGTGACCTTCACCGGCCCAATCGCCGGCAAGCCGGCTCCCACATGAATTGCATCAGGGCTGGCAGATGTTCGTCAGAAGATATGCAGCGCCTGTGAGAGCGAGCGCCGCCCGCGCGGCGCATCGCGAGCTGCGCTCGCTCCTACGTTTGTTTCGGGCCAGTAACCCCTGTGCCAGGTGCGCGCGACCGCCTGGTTCATACGACGCGACATTGAGGCATGCGCCAAGGCGTTCGCGCGCAAATTCCACAGGCATAATTGGCCCGAAACAGCGTAGGAGCGAGCGCAGCTCGCGATGCGCCGCGCGGGCGGCGCTCGATCTCACAGGCGCTGAAGATACTGCGGCTACACTTGCCAGCTGCTCGCCACAGCATCTATCAGCCCTGCGGCGATCCCTGTGGGAGCCGGCTTGCCGGCGATAGGGCCGGTGCAGACAATTTACTCCCCTTCAGACAAAAAACAGTCAATACTTCCCCCATCCACACGTGGGCAGGATCGCCCGTTGTCGTGCCAGAACGAATAACAACTGCATCCAAGGAACCGGACCTATGCTGCGCCGCCGCATGCTCATCATGTTGGCCGTGGTTCTGCTGATCGTGCTGGCCCTGGGGGGCTACAAGGCTTTCTCGATCTACCAGCAGATCCAGATGTTCACTGCCCCCAAGCCGCCTATCACCGTGGCGGCAGCCTTGGCCGAACAACGCCAGTGGCAACAGCGCCTGCCCGCGGTCGGCAGCCTCAAGGCGCTGCAGGGTGTCGAGCTGAGCCTGGAGGTAGAAGGCATCGTCAAGGCCCTGTATTTCGACTCTGGGCAAACGGTCAAGGCCGGGCAGCTGCTGCTGCGGCTCAACGATGACCAGGAAACCGCATTGCTAGGCACCGCCGTGGCCGACCTGGGCCTGGCCAAGGTCGACTTCGGCCGCGGGCGGCAACTGGTGGGTGACTCGGCGATCTCCCGTGGCGAATATGACCGCCTCAATGCCCAGTACCAGCGCAACCAGGCGGTGGTCGAGCAGCTCAAGGCTTCGAAGAACAAGAAAAGCATCAGCGCGCCCTTCAGTGGCACCCTGGGCATCCGCCAGGTGGATGTAGGCGATTATCTGGCGCCAGGCACCGTCATCGCGACCCTGCAGGACACCTCCGGCCTGTACGTAGACTTCAACGTGCCGGAACAGGCCTTGCCCCAGCTGAGCCTCGGCCAGCAGGTGCTGGTGCAAGTGGCTGCCTACCCGGACCAGACCTTCCCCGCCCGCCTCAGCGCCATCAACCCCAAGGTCGATGAAACCACGCGAAACCTGCTGGTGCGCGCGACCCTGGCCAACCCCGACGGCAAATTGCTGCCGGGCATGTTCGCCAGCCTGCAGGTACTGCTGCCCGATCCGCAGTTGCAGGTGGTGGTGCCGGAAAGTGCCATTACCTACACCCTGTACGGCAACTCGGTATATGTCGCCACCGCGAAAAAGGACCAGCACGGCAAGCCGCAGCACGATGAACAGGGCCAACCCCAATGGGTCGCCGAACAGCGCACCGTGCAGACCGGCGAGCGCCGTGACGGCGTGGTGGTGGTCAGCAAAGGGTTGCAGGCCGGGGAACAGGTAGTCACTGCCGGGCAGCTGAAGCTGACCCCCGGCGCCGCAATCCGAATCGGCCAGGACCAGGCCGTCAAGCCCGCCCCGGGCGCCGCGACCAAGGACTGACTGGAGGCTGGCATGGCGTTCACCGACCCGTTCATCCGTCGCCCGGTGCTGGCCAGCGTGGTCAGCCTGCTGATCCTGTTGCTGGGTATCCAGGCCTGGCACACGCTGCAGATCCGCCAGTACCCGCGCATGGAAAACGCCCTGATCACCGTCACCACGGCCTACCCCGGGGCCAACGCCGAAACCATCCAGGGCTACATCACCCAGCCGCTGCAGCAAAGCCTGGCCAGCGCCGAAGGTATCGACTACATGACCTCGGTGAGCCGGCAGAATTTTTCCGTCATATCCATCTACGCCCGCATCGGTGCCGACAGCGACAGGCTGTTCACCGAACTGCTGGCCAAGGCCAACGAAGTGCGCAACAAGCTGCCGCAGAACGCCGAAGACCCGGTACTCAGCAAGGAAGCCGCCGATGCTTCGGCGCTGATGTACATCAGCTTCTACAGCGAACAGATGAGCAACCCGCAAATCACCGACTACCTGTCACGGGTGATCCAGCCCAAGCTGGCCACGCTACCCGGCATGGCCGAGGCAGAAATCCTCGGTAACCAGGTATTTGCCATGCGTCTGTGGCTGGACCCAGTGAAACTGGCCGGTTTCGGCCTGGCGGCCAGCGACGTGACCGACGCCGTGCGCCGCTACAACTTCCTGTCCGCTGCCGGCGAAGTCAAAGGCGAATACGTGGTCACCAGCATCAACGCCAGCACCGAGCTGAAGTCAGCCGAGGCGTTCGCCGCCCTGCCGGTCAAGACCAGTGGCGACAGCCGCGTACTGCTGGGTGACGTGGCGCGTGTGGAGATGGGGGCAGAGAACTACGACACCGTCAGCTCATTCGACGGCACGCCCTCGGTGTACATCGGCATCAAGGCCACGCCCGCCGCCAACCCGCTGGAGGTGATCAAGGAAGTGCGGCGGGTCATGCCCGACCTGGAAAGCCAGTTGCCCTCGGCGCTGAAGGTGTCTATCGCCTACGACGCCACGCTGTTCATCCAGGCCTCCATCGACGAAGTGATCAAGACCCTCGGCGAAGCGGTGCTGATCGTCATCCTAGTGGTGTTCCTGTTCCTTGGCGCCCTGCGCTCGGTGCTGATCCCTGTGGTGACCATTCCGCTGTCGATGATTGGCGTGTTGTTCTTCATGCAGATGATGGGCTACTCGCTGAACTTGCTCACACTGCTCGCCATGGTCCTGGCCATCGGGCTGGTGGTGGACGATGCGATCGTGGTGGTGGAAAACATTCACCGGCATATCGAAGAAGGCAAGTCGCCGTTCGATGCAGCCTTGGAAGGCGCGCGCGAGATCGCCATGCCGGTGGTGTCGATGACCATCACCCTGGCAGCGGTGTATGCGCCCATCGGCTTTCTCAGCGGGCTCACCGGGGCACTGTTCAAGGAGTTCGCCCTGACCCTGGCCGGCGCAGTCGTCATTTCCGGTATCGTCGCCCTGACCCTGTCACCGATGATGTGCGCCCTGCTGCTACGCCGCGAGCAGAATTCCAGCGGCCTGGCCCACTGGCTCGATCGGCAGTTCGCGCGCCTGAA
This sequence comes from Pseudomonas sp. PARCl1, assembly GCF_947311875.1. Classification (NCBI taxonomy): domain Bacteria; kingdom Pseudomonadati; phylum Pseudomonadota; class Gammaproteobacteria; order Pseudomonadales; family Pseudomonadaceae; genus Pseudomonas; species Pseudomonas sp. PARCl1. The sequence continues at coordinate 104,365 of NZ_CAMZMX010000010.1, read as the reverse complement.
GGTAAGCTACCAGCGCCTGCTGCACGGCACGCTCGACAGCCGGCCGGTGGTACTGGTGTTTGCCGTGATCATCCTGTGCCTGATTCCGCTACTGCTGAAGTTCACCCAGAACGAACTGGCCCCCAACGAGGACCAGGGGGTGATCTTCATGATCAGCAGTTCCCCGCAGCCAGCCAACCTTGACTACCTCAACGCCTACACCAACCAGTTCACCCCTCTGTTCAAGACCTTCCCCGAATACTATTCGTCGTTCCAGATCAACGGTTTCAATGGTGTGCAGAGCGGCATCGGTGGCTTCCTGCTCAAGCCCTGGAACGAGCGCGAGCGTACGCAAATGGAGCTGCTGCCACTGGTACAGGCCAAGCTGGAAGAGGTCGCCGGCCTGCAGATCTTCGGCTTCAACCTGCCGTCGCTGCCCGGCACCGGCGAAGGCCTGCCGTTCCAGTTCGTGATCAACACCGCAGGCGACTACCCGGCACTGCTGGAGGTGGCCCAACGCATCAAGGCTCGGGCCCAGGCATCGGGCAAGTTCGCCTTCCTCGACATCGACCTGGCCTTTGACAAACCCGAGGTGGTGGTCGATATCGACCGGGCCAAGGCGGCGCAAATGGGGGTATCGATGGACGTCCTCGGCAGCACCCTGGCCACCTTGCTGGGTGAAGCCGAAATCAACCGTTTCACCCTCGACGGGCGCAGCTACAAGGTCATTGCCCAGGCCGAGCGCGCATACCGCGACAACCCCGGTTGGCTGAACAACTACTACGTGAAGAACGACCAGGGCAAGCTGCTGCCGCTGGCGACCCTGGTCACCCTCACCGACCGCGCTCGCCCGCGGCAGCTCAACCAGTTCCAGCAGTTGAACTCGGCCATCATTCAAGGCGTACCGATGGTCAGCCTGGGCGAAGCGCTGAAGACCGTGCAGGACATCGCCCGCGAAGAGGCCCCGGAAGGTTTCGCCTTCGACTATGCCGGCGTGGCCCGCCAGTACGTGCAGGAAGGCAGCGCACTGTGGGTGACCTTTGGCCTGGCACTGGCGATCATCTTCCTGGTCCTGGCGGCCCAGTTCGAAAGTTTCCGGGATCCGCTGGTGATCCTGGTTACGGTACCGTTGTCGATCTGCGGGGCGCTGTTGCCATTGTTCCTGGGCCTGTCGAGCATGAACATCTACACCCAGGTCGGGCTGGTGACATTGATCGGGCTGATCAGCAAACACGGCATCCTGATCGTCGAGTTCGCCAACCAGTTACGTGATGAGCTTGGCCTGGGCGCGCGCGAGGCAATCGAAGAAGCGGCGGCGATTCGCCTGCGGCCGGTGCTGATGACCACGGCGGCAATGGTATTCGGCATGGTGCCGCTGATCCTCGCGACCGGGGCCGGGGCGGTAAGCCGCTTCGACATCGGTGCCGTGATCGCGACCGGCATGTCGATCGGCACGCTGTTCACCCTGTTCGTGCTGCCTTGTATCTACACCCTGCTGGCGCACAAGACGGTGGCCAAGGAACCTGCTGCCGCCTGAAAACCGCCCACCGAGGGCCACCTGCAGAAACGCCAGAGGCCTCGCGCTTGCGAGGCCTCTGGCATGTACAGCTACACCGGTTTCAACCAAATGGCCGCAACCCTTGGCGCAGGCCGAACAGCAACAGCAACAGATCCTGATCCGGCTCTACCCTGGCCTTCTGCTGCGGTTTCACGTCCCGCGGCAGTGCGCACTGGGCGGCCATCTCAGCCTTACTGAATACCGTTGGCCTCGGCTCTTCCCAGGCAGCCACCGCTACAGTGGTCACCGCCAGGCCCGCTACCAGGAACAAAGCTCGAGCTATTTCTAGTTTCATTACCCTAACCCTTTGACAGCGCTGCCAAACGCCACCTTGTAAAAGTAGAGTAGCGTCTGCCATTCCGCCTCGTTGAGCGACGAATGGCGGCGCAATTGGCGCAGGTCGTTACCCGCCGCGCGCTGGCAACTGAAACGTCGCCGACACTTCTCGAGGTCGAGCAGCGCCACTTCGACACGGGCTTGCTCGCCCTCGCCCAGCACCTTGACGAACACATGCTTGCCGTACAGGCAGCCGTGCTGCCAATGGCCCAGGTGCATGCGCGCCAGGTTTTCGGCAAGGTCCTTGAGCATGCGCTCGTGGACCACCTGTGGGTAACGGTCTCGGGCACCTTGGGCATGCCAGGTGTCCAGCTCCACAAACCCGTCCAGTGCTTCGCTGACCAGCAGCGCCCGCCACTGGTGGTCGGCATCGCGCTGGGCACCACAGAACACCAGGCGCGGTACACGCACCCCGAGTTGCTCGAAGCTGTTCAGCGCATCGAGTTCACGCAGCACGGTTGGCCGGCCGAAGGGGTGCAACAGGCTGCGATAAATATGCCCGACCTGACGCTTTGCATACAGCAGTTTGCCGTTGGCATCGTTGAGCCGTTGCACACCACTTTCGCCACCCCGGCGCTGGTTAGGCTCCTCTACCCACTCGCCTTGCTGGCGCCAGTAAAAATCGAAGCGCGACTCCCCATTCTGGGCTACAGCCATCAAACACTACCCCTTACGCAATACATAAACCCGCCACATGGCATAGAACGGCAGGAAGTCGAGGCGTTCCTGGATCCTGAAACCGGCGGCGCGGAATTCTTCTTCGACCGTGTCGGCCGGTAACACAAACCGGTTCTGGTAATGGTTCTGCTCGGCTTTGGTGCTGCGGCGCTGTTCCAGTTTCCTGCGCCGCCAAGCCTTGAAGTTGCCGTCCACCCACAGTGACAAGATCACACTATCACGGCTAACTCGTTGAAATTCAGAAAGAATTTTCTTTCTGTGGGCTGCCTCGCCAATATGGTGAAACAGCCGCATGCAAAAAATGCTGTCGACGGAGTTGTCTGGCAAGTCGATGTCGAATGCCGATGTCTGCAAAGGCCGTACCCGCGCGACCACTTCTGGCGGTTGCGCAGCACAGGCGGTGTCGATCATCGCCTGGGAATTATCGGCACCGATGATGACCCGGTTGTTCTTTTCTGCCAGCAGCGGCCAGAAACGACCAGCGCCGCAGGGCAAGTCCAGGACCAGGCCAGGCTCACCCGCCAGCGCCAGTGCGCGGCGGGCCAGCTGCTCATCTCGCTTGTGAGACAGCCGGCGGGCCAAGCCATCCTGGTGCTTGAGAAAATACTCTCGGGCATGGTCTTTGTCGTACTTCTCGGAAAATTCAAGCTTGATAGGGCTACGCATTGAGCATCTCCTGATTCCATTGCGCTCACATTAGGTAAATGCGCGTAGGAATCAGGTCATGCTGATGTGAAAAAAGTGTTGGCCACGGTAACACGTGTAACAACACATTACCCAGCCACGACGTCCGGCTCTTCTTTCACCCGCGTATTGCTCAAGTCGACATGGAAACGGCAGCCATGGGGTACAGAAGAGGTCAAGGTCACCCGCCAGCCCTGGTCGTCGCAGATGCGCTGCACCAGCGACAAGCCCAGCCCAAGGCCCTCGCCGCGCCGCTCGTCACCGCGCACGAACGGCTTGAACATGGCTTCGCGCTGTTCTTCTGGTATGCCCACGCCACTGTCTTCCACGCTGAAGCCATGGCTTTCCAGGCTCAGGCGGATGTAGCCGGCATCGGTGTAGTGCGCCGCATTGCGCAGCAGGTTGCCCATCACCGACTGCAGGAAGGTCGCGTTGTACAGCACTGCGCTGGCACTGGCCTGGCCATCGAAATACAGGGTCAGGCCCTTCTGTTCGATGGTGTCGCGCCACACCCCGATCAGCTCGTTGGCCACTTCGCGCAGGGTCGCCCGGGAGGCTACTGCGCCTTCGTCACGTTGCGCCCTGGCCAGCATCAGGAAGGTCTTGACCAGCTCGCGCATCTCTTCGGTTGCCCGCGCCACGCGCTCCACCTGGCTGCGCGCGCGGGTGTCGAGGTTGGGGTTTTCCTGCAGCAGCTCGCAGGACGTGGCCAGCACCATCAATGGGGTGCGCAACTCATGGCTGACGTCACTGGTGAACAGCCGTTCACGGGTCAGCGCATCACGCAGGCGGCCCAGCGTGTCATCGAACGCCACCGCCAGCTGGCCAACTTCGTCCGCCGCATAGTCCGGCGCCAACGGCGGCGCCAGGCCCAGCAGCTGGTCACGGTGGCGAACTTGCCGCGCCAGGCGAATCACCGGTGCCATCACCCGCCGCGCCACCAGCCAGCCCAGGATCACCGCCAGCACCAGGCTGAGCACGAAGCCCACCAGCACCACCGCGAACAGCACACGCTCGCGCTCCTCGAAGTCGCTTTGGTCCTGCAGCAATACATAGCGGCGGCCATCGACGATCTCGACCATCGCGTGGTAGGAAAGCTGGTCGCGGAATACTTCGTGGAAGCCACGGTCCAGATGGCGCAGGTCTTTGGGCAGCTCAAAGTCGTCGCGCCCGCCGCTGAAGTAGAACAATTGGTCGGGGCGCGGGCGGTGGCTCCAGTCGCTGACGCTGTCCATGCGCAGCAGGCGCTGCAAGTCACCGCCCAGTACCGATGAAATCAGCCGCTCTTCGACCAGGTGCACGGTGCCGACGATACCGAAGGCGAAGGCCCCGGCCACCAGCGCGCTCATCAGGGCAAAGGCGATGATGATGCGCTGGGCAAGGCTTTGCTTAAACTCCATCACGACCCTCGGCGAGGCGATAGCCGACGCCATGGACGGTATGCAGCAGCGGTTTTTCGAACGGTTTGTCGATCACCTGGCGCAGTTGGTGCACATGGCTGCGCAGGCTGTCACTGTCGGGGCAGTCGTCCCCCCACAGGGCTTCTTCCAGCACTTCGCGACGCAGTACATGAGGGCTCTTCTGCATCAACACGGCTAACAGCTTGAGGCCGACCGGGTTGAGCTTGAGCATGCGGCCCTGGCGGGTGACCTCCAGGGTGTCGAGGTCATAGCTCAGATCAGCCACCTGCAGGCTGCGCCGCCCGCCGCCCTGGGCCCGGCGCAGCACGGCTTCGATGCGTGCCGCCAGCTCGGACAGGGCGAAAGGCTTGAGCAGATAGTCGTCGGCCCCGGAACGGAAGCCTTGCAGGCGGTCGTCCAACTGGTCGCGGGCGGTAAGCATGATCACCGGCGTGTCGCGGCGGGCGTCTTCGCGCAGGCGCTTGCACAGCGTGTAGCCATCGATACCGGGCAACATGATGTCGAGCACGATCAGGTCATAGTGCTCGGTGGCAGCCAGGTGCAGCCCGGACAGGCCATCCTGGGCGCAGTCGACGGTATAGCCCTTCATGCCCAGGTAATCGGCCAGGTTGGCCAGGATATCGCGGTTGTCTTCAACCAAAAGAATGCGCATCGGTTTCTCCTGTGCGGCGCTTCTCGCTGTGGTGCGCGGCAGGCGCAGCTTACGGCCTATGCCTGCAGGGTGCCAGCCCCCGGAAAAATTCACCGCACTTGACGGTTTTTTCACTGATCCTTCACGGACACAGGATAGCGGGCCGACGACAATGGCCGATCTTTTTTCCGCCCTGGAGCCGCCATGCAGCAAGCAACCCGCCCTCGCCCGATCAATTACTGGCTGTACCTGGGTATTCCGTTGGCGACCGCGTTGGCCCTGATTCTGCTGGAGCTGACGTCGATCGACATGGACCTCGCCAAGCTGTTCTTCGACCCTGTAGCCGGGCAGTTCATTGGCCGCCACAGTTATTGGCTGGAAAACATCCTGCATGACCGGGTCAAACAGGGGGTGATCCTGCTGGGGCTGATAGCGCTGCTGACCTTCGCCGCCAGCTTTTTCGTAAAGCGCCTATTTGGCTGGCGCCGCGAGCTGGGCTGCCTGGTGTTGGCGCTGGGTTTGTCCACCGCGTTTGTCACGCCCCTGAAGAAGGTGACGCAGGTGCAGTGCCCCTGGAGCCTCACCCAATTTGGCGGTACCGAAACCTACAGCAAGCTGCTGCAACCACGGCCGGCCACCGACAAGCCCGGGCTGTGCTGGCCGGGCGGGCATGCCGCGACCGGGTTCTGCCTGTTCGGCCTGTTCTTCATGTTGCGTGACCGCAAGCCGCGCCTGGCGCGGGCGGCATTCGTGGTGGCCTTGCTGGCAGGTTCGCTGCTTGGCGTTGGGCGCATGCTGCAAGGGGCGCACTTCCTGTCGCACAACGTGTGGACGGCGGTGTTCTGCTGGTTGATCGGGTTGGGGTCGTATTATCTGGTGCTGTATCGCCGGGGCATGGTAGAAGTGCCCGCGGTCAAAAACAGCGTTGCCTGAAGCCGGGGCCGCTTAGCGGCCCAATGGCGCCCACAGGAGAATAAAAAAGCCCCGGTTCTCGCGAACCGGGGCTTTCTCATGGTGCAGGGGGTAAGGCTGGCTTACATCATGCCGCCCATGCCACCCATGCCGCCCATGTCAGGCATGCCAGCAGCTGGCTTGTCTTCTGGCAGGTCGGCAACCATGGCTTCGGTGGTGATCATCAGACCGCCGATCGAAGCAGCAGCTTGCAGCGCCGAACGGGTGACCTTGGCTGGGTCCAGGATACCCATCTCGATCATGTCGCCGTACTCGCCGGAGGCAGCGTTGTAACCGAAGTTACCCGAACCTTGCTTGACCTTGTCAGCGACAACGCTTGGCTCGTCGCCGGCGTTGGCAGTGATCTGGCGCAGCGGCGCTTCGACAGCGCGGCGCAGCAGGGCAATACCGACGTTCTGGTCTTCGTTGTCGCCTTTGAGGTCGATAATGGCTGCCAGGGCGCGAACCAGGGCAACACCACCGCCAGGCACCACGCCTTCTTCAACGGCTGCACGGGTAGCGTGCAGGGCGTCTTCAACGCGGGCTTTCTTCTCTTTCATTTCAACTTCGGTACCAGCACCGACCTTGATCACGGCAACACCGCCGGCCAGCTTGGCCAGACGCTCTTGCAGCTTCTCACGGTCGTAGTCCGAAGAGGTTTCTTCGATCTGGGCACGGATCTGCTTGACGCGTGCTTCGATCTCGGTGTCAGCGCCAGCACCATCGATGATGGTGGTGTTTTCCTTGGACAGGATCACGCGCTTGGCGTTACCCAGGTGCTCCAGGGTAGCGGTTTCCAGCGACAGGCCGATTTCCTCGGAGATGACCTGGCCACCGGTCAGAACGGCGATGTCCTGCAGCATGGCCTTGCGGCGGTCGCCGAAGCCAGGTGCCTTGACCGCAGCAACCTTGACGATGCCGCGCATGTTGTTGACTACCAGGGTAGCCAGCGCTTCGCCTTCGACGTCTTCGGCAACGATCAGCAGTGGGCGGCCGGCCTTGGCAACGGCTTCCAGCACTGGCAGCAGCTCGCGGATGTTGGAGATTTTCTTGTCAACCAGCAGCAGCAGCGGGCTTTCCAGCTCGGCAACCATGGTGTCTGGCTTGTTGACGAAGTAAGGCGACAGGTAGCCGCGGTCGAACTGCATGCCTTCTACGACGGACAGTTCGTTTTCCAGGCCCGAGCCTTCTTCAACGGTGATCACGCCTTCTTTACCGACTTTTTCCATGGCTTCGGCGATGATTTCACCGATGGAGCTGTCGGAGTTGGCGGAGATGGTACCGACCTGAGCGATGGCCTTGGAATCGGCGCATGGCTTGGACAGGCTCTTCAGCTCGGCGACAACGGCAGCAGTGGCCTTGTCGATACCGCGCTTCAGGTCCATCGGGTTCATGCCGGCAGCGACGGCTTTCAGGCCTTCGTTGACGATGGCCTGGGCCAGTACGGTAGCGGTGGTGGTGCCGTCACCGGCGGCGTCGTTGGCCTTGGAAGCGACTTCCTTGACCAGCTGGGCGCCCATGTTCTCGAAGGCGTCTTTCAGCTCGATTTCTTTGGCGACGGAAACGCCGTCCTTGGTGATGGTTGGCGCGCCGAAGCTCTTGGCCAGAACCACGTTACGACCTTTCGGGCCGAGGGTAGCTTTTACCGCGTCAGCCAGAACGTTGACACCAACCAGCATTTTTTTACGAGCGGAGTCGCCGAATTTTACGTCTTTAGCAGCCATGATCGTTTAATCCTTGGAAATTCTTTGGAGTAACGGGAAGTCGGGGAAATCAGCCTTCGATAACGGCGAGGATTTCATTCTCGGCCATGACCAGCAGGTCTTCGCCATCGACTTTCACGGTGTTGCTGCCCGAGTAAGGGCCGAAAACCACTTTGTCACCGACCTTGACGGCCAGTGCACGGACTTCGCCGTTTTCCAGAACGCGACCGGTGCCAACAGCAACGACTTCGCCGCGGTTAGGTTTTTCAGCGGCCGAACCCGGCAGGACGATACCGCCAGCGGTTTTCGATTCTTCTTCGCTGCGACGGATGACTACGCGGTCATGCAGAGGACGAAGCTTCATTGTCGATCTCTCCCAAATTGTGGTTTTCATCGGCCGGTATCGAAACCGGCGGGTTGAGGCTGTCCGGCGTTGCCGGAAGGTAGCCCGCCAAGGGCAAGCCACCTGAGTAATGTCTGGCGTTAATGCCAGAAACCTTGCGGTGACCACATACATGAGGCCGCCATATCCAATTACAAGGCTTGCCCTACAAAATTTTTCAGCTCGCGGAAAAAACGCGGGGCCGCATGTGCGGCCCCGTAGTGGAAAGCGGTGGTTACTTGTCGCGGCGCTCGTACTCGCCCTCAATCACGTTCGGCCGGTGGCCGCCATCGCGCGGCTGGGCCTGGAACGGGTCGTCCTGGAACGCGCGCTGGCGCATGGCCTGGGCCTCGGCGCGTTCGCGCAGCTTGCGCGCGGCCAGATGGCGGGTGAACGGCAGCAGGCACAGCAGGCCCAGCACGTCGCTGATAAAGCCCGGCAGCAGCAGCAAACCACCGCCCACCGCCAGCATCATGCCCTGGAACATGTCCTCGGCGGGCAGCTCACCGCGCTGCAGGCTTTCCCGGGCGCGCAGGGCGGTGGCCAGGCCAGCCACGCGCATGACCAGCACACCCAAGGCGGAACCGGCAATGATCAGCAACAGCGCCGGGAAGAAACCGATGGCCGCGCTGACCTTGACGAATACGAACAGCTCCAGCACTGGAAACAGCAGAAGCAACAGTAGAAAAGCACGCATCAAAGCATTCCTCGTCGGAAGAGAACCTTCCTTTAAGACCATCAAGTGGATGCAAAAGCACGCTTTTTCAACCCTCGCCCCCTGCCGGCATGGGCCACTGGTCGGCCCGCGCCAGCAAAACCAGGGCTTCGCGGACTTGTGTCGGCGTATTGCAAATATGCGGGAAGGGTAACCAGTACACCCCTTGGCCGATGCGCAGGTGCATGCCTTCGCTGTCCACCCCGGCCAGTTGCGCTGTGGCATGGTTCGGCAGGCCGGTCAGTTGCACATAGTGGGCTATGGCATTGGCGTGGTCGCTGTTCATGTGTTCGACCATGCTGGCCTCGGCCGTGCCGGCGAACGGGTTGGCCAGGGTGACCTGGTCGAGCCAGTGGATCGCGCCGAAGCCGCCGATGTAACGGTGGCGTACCGGCTGCAGCACCCAGAAGTCGAAATCGTGAGCCTTATGGTAGCCGGCAGCGTCCGGGAAATAGCGGTAGTAACGCTCGGCGGCAGCCCCGATGGCGTCTGCCTCGACCAGCTTGTGCGCTTCGGCCATTACCGTAAGGCGCCCCACCGCCTGCACATCCTCAGCTTCGCGCTCACCTACCAGCAGCGAGCACTTGGGATCTTTTTGCAGGTTGTGGGTATGCTGGGCAATGCGGCTGATGAGGATCAGCGGGTTGCCGTGAGCGTCCAGGCAGTACGGCACCACCGAGCCGAACGGGTAGCCGGGCATCGACTTGGAATGCGTCGAGAGCACGCCGCGGTATTCCTTGAGCAGCAGTTCCCGGGCTGGGCGAATGGCGTTGGTACTCACTGGGTGCGGCTCCTGGTGGCAAACGGGATGGGTGACAAGATAAGCATTATCACACCGGGTGCCAATGGGGCCGCGGTGCGGCCCGGCGGTTTACCAGGTCACGCCAAAGCCCGCGGTATAGCGCGTCTTCTCCAGATCACTTTCACTCGTGCCGCTGATGATGTCACGCTCCGCCTTGAGGTTGAGCGAAGCCCATTCGGTAACCTTGTAGCGCAGCCCCACCTCGGCATCCAGCGAATAGTCGGCCACCCCACCCAGCGGTTTGGCGAGCTCGCCGTTGGTGAACAGCTGCACGTTCTTGCCGATCAGGTAACGGGTGTAGTCCCACTTCACGGCAGCGGAATAGAAGTTGTCTTTGCTGCCGTCCTGGTACTCGAAGTCGGTGCGGTTGATCAGCGACCCCAGCGAGAATGCGCCAAGTTCATTGTCCCAGAACTGGTAACCCGGGCCGGTACCGACGGTGCGCTGGCGGGCAAGGTCTTCGATGCGGTCACGCTTGTATTCCGCCCGCCCCTGCCAGAACCACTTCTCGGTAATGAAGCGGTCCAGCGCGTATTCGGCACTCCAGTTGTCGGTGGTGGTGACGTCGTCCTTGGTTTCGCGGTTGTACTCGCCTTCGGCGTTGTGCCGCCAGCGGCCGTGGCGGGCCGTGGTCTTGAAGCTGACATCGTAGTCGTCGGTATCGTTTTCGGCGCGCTTGTAGTCCAGCGCCACATCCACGTTGCCTTTCCACACGAAGTCTTCGACCAGGGGCTTGGGCTTAATGATTTGCTCGATGCTGGCCAGCTCCACGGTCTTGGGTGCCTCGCCGTTGGCCAAGGTCACCTTGCCCGGTTCAGCGGCCTTCAGCGACTTGGCCTTCTCGCCCGTGTAGGCATCCTGCTTGACCAGCAGTTCCTGGTCGCTTTCCAGGGTCTGCACCTGTTTCCAGTCCAGGGCAATGGAGCCGCCGTAGGGCGTTTCCAGCAGCAGCTTGCCGCCATCGAAAACTTTGATCTTGCCACTGAGCCGGTCACCGTTCTTCATCCACACGGTATCGGCCAACGCCGGTGAGGCGCACAGGGAAGCAGCGAGCAGGCACAACAGGGATCTAGAATGCATAGATGTAATACGGTTCGATTCGAAGAAAAAAGCCGGGCATTATCCAGCTACCGCCGACCAGAGCAAGCACAGACCGGCAGCCTGGCATTGAGTTCAATACGCATTTACCTGACCATTTGTCCGGTTTCATCCACAGCCCAAGGGGGGCGCCATGTCAGGGGGACCTGAGCACATGCCGGAATCGGCCGAAGGTCGACGAACGGCATTGTATTCGGTGCTTGGCCAAGTACCGGCGGGCAAAGTCGTGAGCTATGGCCAGCTCGCAGCGCTGGCCGGGCTTGGCCGCGCAGCCCGCTGGGTAGGGCGCACCCTCGGGCAACTGCCTGCGCAAACCCGCCTGCCATGGCACCGGGTGCTGGGCGCAGGGGGCCGCCTGAGCCTGGCGCTGGGCACACCGGCCGGGGATGAACAACGGGCGCGGCTGCGTGCAGAAGGCGTGAATGTGACCAACAATCGTGTGGATATGACGCGCCATGGCTGGCGCCCGACAGATCACAGCGGTTAGAGTGCGCGCTTTGTTTTCGAAAACTTGAGGCAGATGTTGGCCCATGCCCCGTAAAACCTGGCGCGCTGCGCTCGCTGCCTATGCCAGCCCGTCAACCCTGGTACTTTTGCTGCTCGGTTTCGCCGCCGGCCTGCCCTACATGTTGGTGTTCTCGACCCTGTCGGTGTGGCTGCGCGAAGCTGGGGTGGCCCGCGAAACCATTGGTTACGCCAGCCTGATCGGCCTGGCCTACGCCTTCAAGTGGGTGTGGTCACCGTTGCTCGACCAATGGCGCCTGCCGCTGCTCGGCGGCCTGGGGCGCCGGCGCTCGTGGCTGTTGCTGTCGCAGGCACTGGTGGTGATCGGCCTGGTCGGCATGAGCCTGTGCGACCCGCAACAACATCTATCCTGGTTGATCGCCATGGCCGTGCTGGTGGCCTTTGCCTCGGCCACCCAGGACATCGCGGTGGATGCCTACCGCCTGGAAATCGCCGACGACCAGCGCCAGGCCGCCCTGGCCGCCAGCTACATGGCCGGCTATCGGGTCGCCGCCCTGCTCGCCACCGCCGGCGCGCTGTTCTTCGCCGAGTGGTTCGGGTCTACCGGCTTCAGTTACCTGCATAAAGCCTGGGCCGGCACCTACGTGATGTTCGGGGTGATGATGCTGCCCGCGCTGTTCACGACCCTGGTCATGCGCGAACCGCCGGTGCCGCTGCGCACCCAGCTGTCGGCTGCGCGCTACGGCCTGGTGCACCAGATGGCCTCGGTGTTCGTGCTGATCATCCTGCTGGTGTCGGTGCCCGCCAGTTTCACCCAGATGTTCAATACCGGCTGGTCCACGGTCATCTCCGGGGATGCCACGCCGCTCGACCTGTTGCTCGAAGACCGCGCCTTCCTGCGCCTGATCCTCTATGTGCTGCTGACCTGGGCATGCCTGTCGAGCCTGGGCCGCCGCGGCCTGGCCCCGGTGCTGACCCCGGTCAACGACTTCATTGCCCGCTACCGCTGGCAGGCTTTGCTATTGCTAGGCCTGATCGCCACCTACCGCATGTCGGACACGGTCATGGGCGTGATGGCCAACGTGTTCTATATCGACATGGGCTTCACCAAAGACCAGATCGCCAGTGTCAGCAAGATCTTCGGCCTGATCATGACCTTGGTCGGTGCCGGTATCGGCGGGCTGCTGATCGTGCGCTTCGGCATCATGCCCATCCTGTTCATTGGTGGCGCGGCATCGGCGGGCACCAACATCCTGTTCCTGATGCTGGCGGACATGGGGCCTAACCTGGAAATGCTGGTGGTCACCATCTCGCTGGACAACTTCAGTTCCGGCATGGCCACTTCTGCGTTCGTGGCGTACCTGTCGAGCCTGACCAACCTGAAGTTCTCGGCCACCCAGTACGCGCTGCTCAGCTCGATCATGCTGTTGCTGCCGCGGTTGATCGGGGGGTACTCGGGGGTGATGGTGGAGAAGTTCGGTTACCACGACTTCTTCCTGATTACCGCCCTGCTGGGCGTGCCTACGCTGATCCTGATCGCCTTGCAGTGGCGCCACGAGGCTGGCCGCGGTAAACCGCTGGCAGAGCCAGGCGCGGCGGCCTGATGGGCAACGCGGGTAAAAAGCCACATTGCGATTGTGTGTGGCTGTCACAGCGCCAGTACGCCCGCCAGCCCCGCCTGTAGGAGCAACTGTCTTTCTCAGAATTTGAAAAGCCTGCGCGATTCATTGTGCGGGCTTGCCCGCGAAGCAGGCGACGCGGTGTCTGGCACCGGCTGCGCCGGTGTTCGCGGGCACGCCCGCTCCCACAGGAACCGTGTGATCTTCGAGTCCTGCATTTTAGCTGTTGATCTACCCCCTCTTCGGCTGAGGCAACACCAGATCCAGCCAAGGCTCGCCAATCCTGAGCATGGCATTGAGTCGCACCAGGAAGACCCGCATGCAGGCCACGGTAGCGACATTGGCAAGTTACAGATCGACAAGGCACAGGTACTGCAGATCAGTCAGCCACGGCCCCTTGCCCCGGCCGGCCGCCCACCACAAACCACAACGGCCACAGCGCCAGCGCGCCCGCCAGCCCCGCCGCCAGTGCGAAATGCAGCAAGCTGGCACCGGCGCCGATCATGGCCAGCAACGCCCCACCCAGCCCCAACAGGGCGATGGTGATCATCCCCAGCATGGCCGAGACCAGGCCTTTGCTTTGCTCGCTGGAAAACAGCGTCATGCGGTACAGCACCGCATTGGCCACACCCAGGCCCAGTGCATACAACGACATGCCTGCCACCAGGCTGGTCACGCTCGGCCAATACCATGTCGCCAGCACCATCACGCTCAACCCTGCCAGGTACGGCCACAGGGCACCACGGACCAAGGCCGGCAGCGGGTAGCGGTCGGCAATACGGTTGATGATCAGGTTGCCCAGGATCAACCCGCCAAACACCGGCAGCTGCCACAGCGCATATTCCAGGGTCGTCAGGCCCTCATCGTGAATGAGCAATACCGGTGACAGCCCAATCCAGCCAATCAGCGGCAACCCGACCAGGCCCAGGGCGGCGCTGCCCGCGACAAAGCGGCGGTTGCCGAGCAATTGGCCGTAGCCTGCCAACAATGGCAACAGGTGGATCGGCGTGAACGCCAGGCGCGAACCGTCGCGACGCTCTACACCCAGGGTTTCGGGCATGAGCCGGTACAGCAGCCCCCAGCACACCACGGCCCCCACGGCGAAAGCCACGAACAGCCAACGCCAGTCCAGCCACTGCAACAGCAAGGCCCCGACCAGCGGGCCAAGCAGCGGCGACAGCAGGGCGATGTTGGCCAGCAGCGCCATCATCCGCACGGCATCCGCCTCGCTGAATGCCTCATTCAGCGCCGGGTAGCTGACCGTGACCACAAAGCCCAGGCCTATCCCCTGCAACAGGCGCAGCAGGTTGAACAGGCCAATATCATGGGCCCAGAAGGTCGCCAGGCAGGCCAAGCCGAAGAACGCGCAGCCGGCCAGCAGCAACGGGCGCCGACCATAGCGGTCTGCCAGCGGGCCGATCAGCCACTGCAGCACAACGCCACCGAGCAAGTACAGGTTGAGGGCATGGGGGATGTATTCAGGGCTGGCGTTCAGGTCGCCGACCACGACCGGCATGGCCGGCATCACCGCGTCACTGGCCAGGTAGGTCAGCAGTTCGAACAGGGCCAGGGTCAGGCCAAACAGCAAGGCCCGCAGGGGGGTGATGTACAGCAGTGGTTTCATGATGGCATATGAGGGGGTGACAGGCAGGAGCAGGGTATATGCCAGAAATTGCAGGGGTTTGCTGTGAACAAGTGTAATCGGGGCAAAAAAAGCGGGGCCGCTGTGCAGCCCCGGCGCTGATGCGCTGTTACTGGGCAGCAGTTTCCTGCACGACCCGAATGACCCGCTGCGGGAACGGAATGTCGATCCCTTCGGCCTTCAGGCGGTCACGCGCCTGCTCGTTGAGCATGAACATCACATCCCAGTAATCGGCGGTCTTGGTCCACAAGCGCAGCGACACGGTGATCGAACTGTCACCCAGCGTCGCCACCACCGCTTGCGGAGCGGGGTCGGCCAGCACGCGAGGGTCCTGGGCCAGCTCCAGCAACACATTGCGGGCCTTCTGCAAATCAGCCTCGTAATCCACGCCCACATCGAACACCACCTTGCGCGTGGGCTGGCGGTTGGTGTTGGTGATGATGCCATTGGACAGGCTGCCGTTGGGCATGATCACCGTCTTGTTATCACCGGTGCGCAGCACGGTGTGGAAGATCTGGATGCTGTCGACAGTGCCGGCAACGCCTTGTGCCTCGATCCAGTCGCCGATGCGAAACGGGCGGAACATCAGGATCAGCACGCCGCCAGCGAAGTTGGCCAGGCTACCCTGCAGCGCCAGGCCGATGGCCAGGCCGGCGGCACCGATAGCCGCGACGAACGAGGTGGTCTCGATGCCGATCATCGACGCCACGCTGACCAGCAGCAGCACCTTCAGCACGATGTTGGCCAGGGTGCTGATGAAGCCCTGCAACGCCAGGTCGGCATTGCGCAGGCCGACCAGCTTGCCCAGGCGGGCGCTGACCTTGTTGATGATCCACCAGCCGACCGCCAGGGTCACCAGCGCCAGCAGCACACGGCTGCCGTATTGCATGATCAAGGGGATCCAGGTTTGCGACTGGCGAACCAGCTGATCGACTTCAGCGTTCAAATCCATATTCATCTCCTGATGCCGAACGGCAAGTACACGGTAGAACAGACCGCGCTAACACACGGCCCCGGCCCCCATGGACATCATTGAGCCATGGGGGTTCCTGGCCAAACCCGCATCAGTCGCGGAAGTTGTTGAACTGCAGCGGCATCTCGAATTCCTTGGTCCGCAGCAAGGCAATGGCCTCCTGCAGGTCGTCGCGTTTCTTGCCGGTTACCCGTACCTGCTCACCCTGGATGGCGGCCTGCACCTTCAGCTTGCCGTCCTTGATGGTGGCGACGATCTTCTTGGCCAGGTCCTTGTCGATACCCTCGCGGAACTTGGCTTCCTGTTTCTTTTCCTTGCCGGACGCATACGGGTCCTTGGTTTCCAGGCATTTCACGTCGATCTTGCGCTTGACCAGCGCCAGGCGCAGGATTTCCAGCATGGCTTCGAGCTGGAACTCTTCCTCGGCGGTGAGCATCACGGTCTGCTCTTTGTCCTTGAACTCGAAGGAGCCCTTGCCTTTGAGGTCGTAACGGCGGTCCAGGTCCTTGATGGCGTTGTCCACCGCGTTCTGCACTTCGTGCTTGTCCAGTTCCGATACCACGTCGAACGAAGGCATGGTTGTTCTCCCAAAATAAAAGCGCGCTCAGGCTGACGATGGAGCGCGCCGGGTTTGACGGTTAAAATGCGGGCTCATTATAACGGGTTGCGAAACGCATATGAGCAGCACCTGGCATATTCTCGGCGCCGGCAGCCTCGGCAGCCTGTGGGCTTGCCGCCTGGCACGCGCGGGCAAGGCAGTGCGCCTGGTGCTGCGCGATCGGCAACGGCTGCAGGCCTATGAGCAGGCTGGCGGCCTGACGTTGATCGAGCAAGAACAGCCCCGGCACTACGCCATACCCGCCGAAACCGCCCAGGCTGACGGGCCGATCCATCGCCTGCTGGTGGCCTGCAAGGCCTACGACGCGGCCCCGGCGATTGCCGGCCTGGTACCACGCCTGGCCGAGGGCGCAGACGTGCTACTGCTACAGAACGGCCTGGGCAGCCAGGACGCGGTGGCAGACCTGCTGCCACAGGCGCGCTGCGTTTTCGCCTCCAGCACCGAAGGCGCCTTCCGCGAAGGCGACTGGCAGGTGCGTTTTGCCGGGCATGGCTTCAACTGGCTGGGCGACCCGCGCAACCCGGCGCTGCCGGCCTGGTTCGATGACCTGCACGAAGCAGGCATCCCTGCCGAATGGACGGTGGATATTCTCACCCGCCTGTGGCGCAAGCTGGCCCTCAACTGCGCGATCAACCCGCTGACCGTGCTGCACGCTTGCCAGAACGGCGGCTTGCTGGGCCACCTGGCGGAAGTACATGGCCTGTGCACCGAACTGGCCGCACTGCTGCGCCGCTGTGGCCAGCCGCAAGCGGCCGAGGGCCTGGACGAAGAAGTGCAACGGGTGATCATGGCCACCGCAGCCAACTACTCTTCCATGTACCAGGACGTGCACGCAGGCCGACGCACCGAGGTGCATTACCTGCTCGGCCATGCCTGCCGGGTTGCCGCGCGGCACGGCCTGCAGCTGCCGCAACTGGAACACCTGCTGCAACGCCTGGTCGAACACCTGCGCTTACGTGGCTTGCCCTGCGACTGACGCAGCCCTATTACCTGGATACGGACACTGCCTAGCCCATGACCTTGCGCCATCGCCTGGAAAACCTCCCGGTCGGGCAGAAGCTGCTGGCGGCCCTGCTGGTATTGCTGGTGACCATCCTGCTGGTGGCCAACCTCACCTTCATCAGCGCGGCTTACTGGATCACCCAGGAGAGCATGGCACCCCAGGCCCTGCAGACCATCGGCCGGCTGGTGGCCAACCCGCAACTGGCCGAGCGCGCGGGCGACACCCCAGACACCGCCAGTGCCCTGCTCAAGGAGCTGGACAGCTACACCCCGCTGCGCGCGGCAGCCGTGTACGGGGGGGACGGTCGCATGCTGGCGCAACTCCAGCATGGCGACCCGTTGACCTTGCCCAAGCGCTTTCGCAACATCGACGGCTGGCGCCTGATGGAGTTTCGCAGCACCCAACTGATCCGCATCCCGCGCGAGGCCAACCCGCCGGCCCACCTGTTGCTGGTGGCCAGCAGCGAGCTGCCCACCGCGTTCTACACCGGCACGCTCAGTGCCAGCCTGGCTATCCTGGTGTTCAGCATCCTGCTGTGGATCTTCATCGCCCGCCAGATCAAACGCCTGATCACCCAACCGATCAACCAGCTTGAAGAACTCAGCCGCCAGGTCACCCGCGAAGAGAGCTACGCCCTGCGCGCCCGGCGTGGCAACGACGATGAGATCGGCAGCCTGGCCGACGCCTTCAACACCATGCTTTCGCGCATCGAGGCCCGTGAGCAGCAACTCAAACGCGCCCGTGACGAGTTCCAGGATGCCTATGACCAGGCCCAGGGTCTGGCCGAGGAAACCCGCCATACCAACCGCAAGCTGGAACTGGAAGTGCAGGTGCGCAGCAAGATCGAGAAAAAACTCACCGGTTTCCAGAACTACCTCAACAGTATCATCGACTCGATGCCTTCGGCATTGATTGCCCTGGACGAACAGCTCTATGTCACCCAGTGGAATCACGAAGCCACGGTCCTCTCCGGCACGCCGTTGCATGAGGCGCTGAACCAGCCTGTGTTCATCGCCTTCGAGCCGCTGAAGCCGTTCCTGCCGCAACTGAAGGAAACCGTGGAAAAGCACCGGGTGGCCAAGATCGAGCGGGTCACCTGGCCCAAGGGCGACGAGCTGCGCCATTACGCCCTCACCTTCTACCCGCTCACCGGCGGCGGCGGGCGCGGCGTGGTGATCCGCATCGACGACATCACCCAGCGCCTGTCGCTGGAAGAAATGATGGTCCAGTCGGAAAAAATGCTCTCGGTCGGCGGCCTGGCGGCGGGCATGGCTCACGAAATCAACAACCCGCTGGGCGCCATCCTGCACAACGTACAGAACATCCGCCGACGCCTGTCGGCAGACCTGCCCCGCAACCAGGAACAGGCCAGCGAGCTTGGCCTCGACCTGGCCATGATCAACCGCTACCTGGCCAGCCGCGAAGTGCCGCAACTGCTCGATGGCATTCAGCAGGCCGGGGCCCGCGCGGCGAAGATCGTCACCCACATGCTCAGCTTCAGCCGCCGCAGCAACCGACAGCTGGAGCCTTGCGAGTTGCCGGCGCTGATCGACCAGGCGGTGGAAATTGCCGGCAACGACTTCGACCTGGCGATCGGTTTCGACTTCAAGGGGCAGGCCATCGTGCGGCAGTTCGACCCTGAACTGGGTCCTGTGCCGTGCACTGCCAATGAACTGGAACAGGTACTGTTGAACTTGTTGAAGAACGCCGCCCAGGCCATCCACCTGCGCCCGCAACCGAGCGAGCCGGGGCGGATCACCCTGCGCACCCGGCTGAACCCGCCGTGGGCGGAGATCCAGGTCGAGGACAATGGCGTCGGCATGCCAGAGGCCGTGCGCAAGCGCACCTTCGAGCCGTTCTTCACCACCAAGGAAATCGGCCAGGGCACCGGGCTGGGCCTGTCGGTTTCGTACTTCATCATCACCAACAACCACAAGGGGCAGATGGAGGTGCACTCCACGCCTGGCCAGGGTACGTGCTTCACCCTGCGCCTGCCCCTCGGCCAGCCGGCAGCAGCGGCGCCGACCTTACCGGAGCAATGACATGGGCAACCGCCTATCGAAGATCTACACCCGTACCGGCGACCAGGGCGAAACCGGCCTGGGCGACGGCCGGCGGGTGCCGAAGAGCCACCCGCGCATAGAAGCCATTGGCGAGGTAGACAGCCTCAACAGCCAGCTTGGCGTGCTTTTGGCAGGCCTGGCCGAGCAAGGCCTGGAAGAGGTCACTACGGTGCTCGCGCCGTGTCAGCACCGCTTGTTCGACCTGGGTGGCGAGCTGGCCATGCCCAGCTACCAGGCCTTGAACCAGGCAGAAGTGGAGCGCCTGGAGGCGGTCATCGATGTGTGGAACGAAGAGCTGGGGCCGCTGAAGAACTTCATCCTGCCCAGTGGTTCGATGCTGGTGGCGCAAGCCCATGTGTGCCGCAGCCTGGCGCGCAGCGCCGAGCGGCGCTGCCAGCAGCTGCATGCGCTGGAACCACTGGAAGGGGTAGGTCTGGCGTACATCAACCGCCTGTCCGACCTGCTGTTCGTGGCGGCGCGGATCATCGGGCGGCGACAGGGGGTGGCCGAGGTGTTGTGGCAGCCTGCTGAAAAGCCGCAGGGCTGACAGGTTCGGGGCGGCCTGCGCGGTGTCGCGCAGGGCCGCCCCAATGGCTCAGGCCTCGGGCCAGAATGCCCGGATGCCGGCCACACCCTGGGCCCCGGCTTCCCAGGCTCGCTCGCGCTCACCCGGCCCTACCCCACCCAGCAAGTACACCGGCTTGCTGAACCCGACCAGCAAACGTCGAGCTTCGTCCCAGCCCAACGGCGCCGCCTCGGGGTGGGTCTGGGTTGCCTGGACTGGCGACAGGGTGACGAAGTCGACGCCCATCTGCTCGGCCAGTGCCAGCTCTTCGGCGCAGTGGCAGGAAGCCGCCAACCACCGCTCGCGGGGAAACGGCCGACCTTTGGCGGCGTACTTGCGCAACTGCGCCGCGGTCAGGTGCCAGCCGGCCGAAGGGAAATCGCCCAGCCATTCCAGCGGCCCCTTGAGCATCAACTGCGCCTTGCCCGCACACAGCCCAACCGCATCCACCGCCACGTCGCGGTACTTGGGGTCGTACATGTCCGGGGCGCGCAACTGAATCAGGCGAATGCCACTGGCAACCGCCTTCTGTATGCCTTTGAGCAGTTGCGGCACTTCCAGGCCATCGGGGGTAATCAGGTACTGGTCCGGCAGGCGCGCGGCAGCCACGATCGGCTGGTTGGCCTCGGGAAATTCGTACTGCGGCAAATCGCGCGGGGCAACCCACGCCAGCGGCTGACCCTCGGCGCCATGCGCTTCGCCGGTAAAGGCCTGCACTTCACGCACGTCCAGCAACACCTGCTTGTCCGGGTAGTCG
The DNA here is from genome assembly GCF_947311875.1 of Pseudomonas sp. PARCl1. NCBI lineage: Bacteria > Pseudomonadati > Pseudomonadota > Gammaproteobacteria > Pseudomonadales > Pseudomonadaceae > Pseudomonas > Pseudomonas sp. PARCl1. The sequence goes on along the minus strand of NZ_CAMZMX010000010.1, from coordinate 83,721 downwards.
TGGCTGACCTTGATCAGCGCACGCGAACGGCTCACCTCGATACCCAGCTCTTCGCGCAGCTCGCGGGCCAGTGCCGCTTCCACGCTTTCACCGGCTTCGACCTTGCCGCCGGGAAACTCCCACAGGCCACCCTGGTGCTGGGTGGCGGCCCGCCGCGCGATCAGAATGCGGCCATCGGCGCCACGAATGACCGCTGCTACAACATGAATCCGTTTCACACTTCACGCTCCGCCAGGCCAGCCTGCAACAAGGCGCGCAACGTGTCGCCGAAGTTCAGGTGATCGCTCATGGTTAGTCTCCTGGTTCTGGAATTGTGGGGCCGTTGCCCGACCCCATCACTGCATCAGGTACGGTATTCGGCGTTGATCTTCACGTACTCGTGCGACAGGTCGGTGGTCCAGATGGTTTCGCTGCACTGGCCACGCCCCAGTTCGATCCGGATCGTGATCTCTTCCTGGGCCATCACTGCCGAGCCCTGGGCTTCGGTGTAGCTGGGGCTGCGGCCGCCCTGGCTGGCGATGCACACGTTATCCAGGTAGACGTCGATCAGGCTCACGTCCAGCTCCGGCACACCGGCACGGCCCACCGCGGCGAGAATACGGCCCCAGTTGGGGTCCGACGCGAACAGTGCGGTCTTGATCAGCGGCGAGTGGGCCACTGCGTAACCGACGTCCAGGCATTCCTGGTGGTTGCCACCGCCGTTGACCTGCACGGTCACGAACTTGGTCGCACCTTCGCCGTCACGCACGATGGCCTGGGCCACGTCCATGCACACTTCGAACACGGCTTTTTTCAGGGCCTCGAACAGCGCACCACTGGCCTCGGTGACTTCTGGCAGGTTGGCCTTGCCGGTGGCGATCAGCATGCAGCAATCGTTGGTCGAGGTGTCGCCATCGATGGTGATGCGGTTGAACGACTTGTTGGCGCCGTCCAGCATCAGGTCCTTGAGCACCGCCGGGGCAACCTTGGCGTCGGTGGCGATGTAGCCAAGCATGGTGGCCATGTTCGGGCGGATCATGCCGGCGCCCTTGCTGATACCGGTCACGGTCACGGTCACGCCATCGTGCTGGAACTGGCGGCTGGCGCCCTTGGGCAAGGTATCGGTGGTCATGATGCCGGTGGCCGCTTCGGCCCAGTTGTTCTCCGACAGGTTATCGAGGGCGGCCTGCAGCGCGCCTTCGATCTTTTCGACCGGCAGTGGCTCGCCGATCACCCCGGTGGAGAACGGCAGTACCGATTCGGCGGGTACGCCGGCCAGTTCAGCCAGCTTGGCGCAGGTGCGTTCGGCGGCTGCCAGCCCAGGGGCGCCGGTACCGGCGTTGGCATTACCGGTGTTGGTCAACAGGTAGCGCACGGTGCCCTGTACACGCTGCTTGGAGAGGATCACCGGTGCCGCGCAGAACGCGTTGAGGGTGAACACGCCCGCCACGCTGGAGCCTTCGGCGCAGCGCATGACCACCACATCCTTGCGCCCAGGACGCTTGATGCCGGCAGAAGCGATGCCGAGTTCAAAACCCGCAACCGGGTGCAGGGTGGGCAAAGGACCAAGACCAACAGCCATTAGAGCGCTCCTAGAAAATTCGGTGGATGTACAAAAAACGGGGCCGCAAAGCGGCCCCAGGATGTATCAGGTTACAACACCCAGGTCAGATCATTCGATCTGCCCGTGGCAATGCTTGAACTTCTTGCCCGAACCACACCAGCAAGGCTCGTTGCGGCCCAGCTTCTGCTCGTTGCGCACCGGCGCCGAGGCAACGGCCACTTCGGTCTCCTCCTCGCTCAGCTGCTCGCCTTCCAGGCCAGGGGCTGGGGCGTGCTCGAACTGCATGCGGCTGGCCAGCTCCTCGGCCTCGCGGCGCAGGCGAGCTTCCTCTTCGACCGGGTCTTCGCGGCGTACCTGAACGTGCGACAGCACGCGGATGGTATCGCGCTTGATCGACTCCAGCAGTTCCTGGAACAGGCTGAACGACTCGCGCTTGTACTCCTGCTTGGGGTTCTTCTGCGCATAGCCACGCAGGTGAATACCGTGGCGCAAGTGGTCCATGGTCGACAGGTGGTCTTTCCACAGGTCGTCCAGCACACGCAGCAGAATCTGCTTCTCGAAGGTACGCAGGGCGTCGAGGCCGGCCTGGTCTTCTTTCTCGGTGTAGGCCGTGGTGATCTCGTTCAGCAGCTTCTCGCGCAGCGTCTCCTCGTAGAGGTGATCGTCTTCGTCGAGCCACTGCTGGATCGGCAGCTTGATGGCGAAGTCGCTGGCCAGCGATGCCTCCAGGCCGGCCACGTCCCACTGCTCGGGCAGCGACTGCGGCGGAATGTGCTGGCTGATGGTAGCGTCCAGGACTTCCTTGCGGAATTCGACGATGGTGTCGCCAATGTTCTCGGCCGCCAGCAGGCTGTTGCGCATGTGGTAGATCACCTTGCGCTGCTCGTTGGCCACGTCGTCGTATTCAAGCAACTGCTTGCGGATGTCGAAGTTGCGGCCTTCGACCTTGCGCTGCGCCTTCTCGATGGCATTGGTGACCATGCGGTGCTCGATGGCCTCGCCCGCCTGCATGCCCAGGGCCTTCATGAAGTTCTTCACTCGGTCGGAGGCGAAGATACGCATCAGGCTGTCTTCCAGCGACAGGTAGAAGCGGCTGGAGCCCGGGTCGCCCTGACGGCCGGAACGGCCACGCAACTGGTTGTCGATACGGCGCGACTCGTGGCGCTCGGAGGCGATCACGTGCAGGCCACCGGCCTCGATCACCTGCTGGTGACGCTTCTGCCAGTCGGCCTTGATCTGGGCGATCTGCTCGGCGGTCGGGTTTTCCAGGGCGGCCACTTCGGCTTCCCAGTTACCGCCCAGCAGGATGTCGGTACCACGGCCGGCCATGTTGGTGGCGATGGTCAGGGCACCCGGCGCACCGGCCTGGGCGATGATTTCGGCTTCTTTCTCGTGGTACTTGGCGTTCAGCACCTTGTGGTCGATACCTTCTTTCTTCAGCAGGTTCGACATGTGTTCGGACGTTTCGATGGTCGCGGTACCAACCAGAATCGGCCGGCCCTGCTTCATGCTTTCCTTGATGTCGGCAATGATCGCGGCGTACTTCTCGTCGGCGGTCAGGTACACCAGGTCGTTGAAGTCCTTGCGCGCCAGCGGCTTGTTCGGCGGGATGACCATCACGTTCAGCGCGTAGATCGACTGGAACTCGAAGGCTTCGGTGTCGGCGGTACCGGTCATGCCGGACAGCTTGGTGTACAGGCGGAAGTAGTTCTGGAAGGTGGTCGAGGCCAGGGTCTGGCTCTCGGCCTGGATGTTCAGGTTCTCCTTGGCCTCGATGGCCTGGTGCAGACCTTCGGACAGGCGCCGGCCCGGCATGGTCCGGCCGGTGTGCTCGTCGATCAGCAGTACCTGGCCGTCCTGGACGATGTACTCGATGTTGCGGTGGAACAGCTTGTGCGCGCGCAGGCCGGCATACACGTGGGTCAGCAGGCCCAGGTTATGCGCCGAGTACAGGCTCTCGCCTTCAGCCAGCAACCCGGCCTGGGTCAGCATCTCTTCGATGAACTGGTGACCGGCCTCGTTGAGCTCGACCTGGCGGCTCTTCTCGTCGATGGTGAAGTGGCCTTCCTGAGTGACCTGGCCTTCGACTTCTTCGATGTGCTGGGTCAGGCGCGGGATCAGGCGGTTGATCTCGATGTACAGCTTGGAGCTGTCTTCGGCCTGGCCAGAGATGATCAGCGGGGTACGCGCTTCGTCGATGAGAATGGAGTCCACTTCGTCGATCACGGCGAAGTTCAGTTCACGCTGGAACTTCTCGTCCTGGCTGAACGCCATGTTGTCGCGCAGGTAGTCGAAACCGAATTCGTTGTTGGTGCCGTAGGTGATGTCGGCCGCATAGGCAGCACGCTTTTCTTCCGGCGGCTGGAAGGCCGATACGATACCGACCGACAGGCCGAGGAACTCGTACAGCGGGCGCATCCAGTTGGCGTCGCGGCGGGCCAGGTAGTCGTTGACGGTAACCACATGCACGCCCTTGCCGGACAGTGCGTTGAGGTACACGGCCAGGGTACCGACCAAGGTCTTGCCTTCACCGGTACGCATTTCTGCGATCATGCCTTCGTGCAGGGTCATGCCGCCAATCAACTGAACGTCGAAGTGGCGCATGCCCATCACGCGCTTGCCGGCCTCGCGGGCCACGGCAAAGGCTTCGGGCAACAATTGGTCCAGTGTCTCGCCTTTGGCCAGGCGCTCCTTGAACTCTGCAGTCTTGCCCCGCAGTTGCTCGTCGGAGAGGGCCACCATCTTCTCTTCGAATGCATTGACGATACTCACCGTCTTGAGCATGCGTTTTACTTCACGCTCGTTCTTGCTTCCAAAAAGTTTTTTTAACAAAGGCGCAAACATATCGGCAGGATCTTCCACACGTAGGGATGGAGGGCGGCCCCATGAGTCGCCCGTGCAGCCCTGAGGCCGCATGCGAACGAGCATTCTACCCGGAAACGATGGTGAGGAAAGTGGTGGATTTCCACGATGCTGGCACAGCGCTTTGGCAGGGGCTTGGTTTAGATAGGGGCATTTTCCCTGAGTTCAAGGTTTGGCAACATGAAAGGTATCGAGAACCAGTCTTATCTTGCGTTGCCTGTGCTGGCCGCTTCGCGGGCACGCCCGCTCCCACAGGATCACTACAGGCCTGAGTGTTGCGCAATCCCTGTGGGAGCGGGCGTGCCCGCGAAGCGGCCAGCACAGGTTCTACAGGTGTTAAACTGCCGATCTTGTAACCTCATGCGTACCCCCATGGCCTACAAACCCTCCCCCGCCCAGCCACCCTCGGCCCTGCTGCGCCAGGTGCGCCCGCTGCGCCTGCTGCTGAACCAGGCCGAACGCCTGGAACACCTGCAGCGCCTGCTGGAAAGCCAGCTGCAACCGGCTGCCCGCGAGCATTGCCACGTGGCCTCATGGCGCGATGGCACCTTGTTGCTGGTGGTGACCGATGGCCATTGGGCTACCCGCCTGCGCTACCAGCAGAAGCGCCTGCTGGCCGCATTGCAGGCCATGGAAGCCTTTGGCAACCTCCGGCGCATCCTCTACAAGGTGCAGCCGCCCCTGGTACCGGCCAAACGCGGCGGGCATGCTGCCGAGCTGTCCACCAGCGCCGCGGCAAGCCTGCGTGACACCGCCGAGGGCATCGCCGACCCCAAGCTGCGCGCTGCACTGGAGCGCTTGGCCGCCCACGCTGGCGACAAGCAATAAAAAAGGCCACCCGAAGGTGGCCTTGATTACAACACTAGAGAGAGTGTTCGAACTTACACGGCCGCAACAGGGCGCATGTACGAGATCGGTGCCGTACTGGCATCTTCGAACGTGACCACTTCCCAGGCATCGGTTTCGGCAATCAGCTTGCGCAACAGCTGGTTGTTCAGCGCGTGGCCGGACTTGTAGCCCTTGAACTCGCCGATCAGGCTGTTGCCCAGCAGGTAGAGGTCGCCAATGGCGTCGAGGATCTTGTGCTTGACGAATTCGTCATCGGAACGAAGGCCGTCTTCGTTGAGCACACCTGTCTCGTCGACCACGATGGCATTCTCGACACTGCCACCCAACGCAAGGTTGTGCTTGCGCAGGTACTCGATGTCACGCATGAAACCGAACGTGCGGGCGCGGCTGACTTCCTTCACGAACGAGGTGCTGGAGAAGTCGACAACCGCGCTCTGGGTCTGGCCCTTGAGGACCGGGTGATCGAAGTCGATCTCGAAGCTCACCTTGAAACCGTCGAAAGGCAGGAAAGTGGCGCGCTTGTCGCCCTCTTCCACAGTCACCTCACGCAGGATGCGGATGAACTTCTTGGCTGCGTCCTGTTCTTCCAGGCCGGCAGACTGAATCAGGAATACGAAGGGACCGGCGCTGCCATCCATGATCGGCACTTCCGAGGCGGAGAGCTCGACGTAGGCGTTATCGATGCCCAGGCCCGCCATGGCGGAGAGCAGGTGCTCGACCGTATCGACCTTGACGTCACCGTTGACCAGCGTCGTCGACATGGTGGTCTCGCCGACGTTGGCCGCACGCGCAGGGATCTCGACCACAGGGTCGAGGTCGGCGCGGCGGAAGACGATGCCGGTGTCAACAGGTGCAGGCTTGAGGGTCAGGTAAACCTTCTCCCCGGAGTGCAGGCCGACACCTGTGGCACGGATGGTATTCTTCAGGGTGCGTTGTTTAATCATGGCATTGGCCGCTTCAGCGCAAATTGCGAACAGGTATCAACAAAGGCTGGGGATGATAACAGACCCAACCTTTGATGAATACCAATCACCTTTATACCCCTGATAAATTCCATTAATCAGCCTGACGACGCAGGAATGCCGGGATATCCAGGTAATCCAGGTCATCCTGAGGGTTCATTTTCGCGGCTGCCGCAGCACCGGCGTGAGCCTGGTTGCGCATTACGGTCGGGCGCTCCAAGTCACGGTAGTTCACGGCTGGCTGCTCCTGACGAACTGGCGCCGGGTTGGACGCTTCGTACGCCTGCTGGGCAGTCTGCAGGGTGTTGTCGACCACTTTCACAGGCTTCTCGATACGCGCGCCCAGGCCGGTGGCCACAACGGTCACGTGCAGTTCGTCACGCATGTCCGGATCGATCACGGTACCGACCTTGACCATGGCGTGGTCAGAGGCGAAGGCTTCGATGATGCTACCCACGTCGGAGTATTCACCCAGCGACAGGTCCGGGCCAGCGGTGATGTTCACCAGGATGCCGCGGGCGCCCTGCAGGTTGACATCTTCCAGCAGCGGGTTGCGGATGGCTGCTTCGGTGGCTTCGCGTGCACGGTTCGGGCCGCTGGCGCAACCAGTACCCATCATCGCCATGCCCATTTCACCCATGACGGTGCGCACGTCGGCGAAGTCGACGTTGATCATGCCCGGGCGCTTGATGATGTCGGAGATACCGCGCACGGCACCGGCCAGTACATCATCGGCTTTGGCGAAGGCGGACAGCAGGCTGGCATCCTTGCCCAGGATGGTCAGCAGTTTCTCGTTGGGGATGGTGATCAACGAGTCGACGCTTTCAGCCAGCATGCGGATGCCTTCATCGGCGATCTGCATGCGCTTGCGGCCCTCGAACGGGAACGGACGGGTCACCACGGCTACGGTGAGGATGCCCATTTCCTTGGCCACTTCGGCGATGATCGGTGCAGCACCGGTACCGGTACCGCCGCCCATGCCAGTGGTGATGAACACCATGTTGGTGCCTTGCAGCACTTCGGCGATGCGCTCACGGTCTTCCAGTGCGGCCTGACGGCCGACTTCCGGATTGGCGCCAGCACCCAGGCCCTTGGTCACGCCAGTGCCCAATTGCAGGATGGTGCGTGCACCAATGTTTTTCAGGGCCTGAGCATCCGTGTTGGCGCAGATGAATTCCACGCCTTCGATGCTGCTCTTGACCATGTGGTTGACGGCGTTGCCGCCACCACCACCAACGCCGATCACTTTGATGACCGGGCTTTGCGGGACGTTGTCTACGAGCTCGAACATTTTCCCTCTCCTTACAGTTCTCTAGTTGTTGCGCCTACCACTACTGCTTTGAAACTTAGAAGTTGCCCTGTACCCAGCGCTTGAAGCGTTCAAGCACTGGGGCCTTCGGTTCATCGCCATAGCTGTTGTTGCTGCTGTTGCTGCTGCCGGTCAGGACCATGTCCTCGGACTGCTTGAGCAGGCCGTAGGTGAGCAAGCCCACGCCGGTGGAATAAATGGGGTTGCGAACCACGTCGCTCAGGCCCCGAACGCTGTGCGGTACGCCCAGGCGTACAGGCATGTGGAAGATTTCCTCGGCCAGTTCCACGGCACCTTCCATCTTCGCGGTACCGCCGGTGAGGACGATGCCCGCTGGCACCAGGTCCTCGTACCCGCTGCGGCGCAGTTCGGCCTGGATCAGGGTGAAGAGCTCGTCGTAACGCGGCTCCACCACCTCGGCCAGGGCCTGACGCGACAGCTCGCGCGGTGGGCGGTCGCCCACGCTCGGCACCTTGATGGTCTCGCCAGCGCCCGCCAGTTTGGCCAGGGCGCAGGCGTAGCGGATCTTGATTTCTTCGGCGTACTGGGTCGGGGTACGCAGGGCCATGGCGATGTCGTTGGTCACCTGGTCGCCGGCAATCGGAATGACAGCGGTGTGGCGGATCGCGCCTTCGGTGAAGATGGCGATGTCGGTGGTACCGCCACCGATGTCGACCAGGCACACGCCCAGTTCCTTTTCATCGTCGGTGAGCACCGAATAGGCCGAAGCCAACTGCTCGAGGATGATGTCGTCGATTTCCAGGCCGCAGCGGCGCACGCACTTTTCGATGTTCTGTGCCGCGTTGACCGCGCAGGTCACCACGTGAACCTTGGCTTCCAGACGCACGCCAGACATGCCCAGCGGCTCGCGGACGCCTTCCTGGTTGTCGATCACGTAGTCCTGCGGCAGGGTGTGCAGCACGCGCTGGTCTGCCGGAATGGCCACCGCCTGGGCCGCGTCCAGTACCCGCTCCAGGTCGGCCAGGCTGACCTCGCGGTCACGGATGGCGACGATGCCGTGGGAGTTCAGGCTGCGGATATGGTTACCGGCGACGCCCACGAACGCCGAGTGGATGCGGCAGCCGGCCATCAGCTGCGCTTCTTCGACGGCGCGCTGGATCGATTGCACGGTCGACTCGATGTTCACCACCACGCCTTTTTTCAGGCCGCGGGACGGGTGTGTGCCGATACCGACGATCTCCAGGGTACCGTCTTCGCCCACTTCGCCGACCAGCGCCACCACCTTGGAGGTGCCAATATCCAGCCCGACGATCATTTTGCCGCTATGCGCGTTTGCCATGGTCCTGCCTCTCTCTAATTCTTCGCAACGGCGGGTTGGGCCGTCGTCGGTGCAATCGGTTCCCGCCAACCAACGGCAAGTCCGTTGGAATAACGCAGATCAATGCGGGCGATAGTGCTGATCTGGTCTTTGAGTGTCTTGTCGTAAATGGCAATGAAACGGCGCATCTTCTCCACCAGATGGTCGCGCCCCAGCAGCAGCTCGATGCCCGGCCCGGCGCTGCTCGCGCCAGTGGTCAGGAACCAGCTGCCTCGCTCGCGCAGCTCCAGGCGAGCGATGGAAAAGCCCAAGGGGCGCAGCATCTGGCTCAATACCTGATACTGCTGCATGACTTGTTGCTGGGCACGCTGCGGCCCGGCAAGCTGCGGCAGGTGCTCATAGTTGGCCAGCTCGCGCGGGGTGAATGCCTGGCCCTGGTTGTTGAGCAAGGCTTCGTCGCCCCAGCGCGCCACCGGCAGCTGTTCTTCCAGGCGGATGACCACCTCGTCAGGCCACACCCGGCGCACTTCGGCGTGGGCGATCCAGGGCATCTGTTCGAGTTCCGTACGCATCGCCGGCAGGTCGACACTGAAGAAGCTCGCGGCCACGTAAGGGGCGATGCGCTGCTGCACCGACTGCTGGCTGATGTAGGTGAGGTCGCCCTGCACATCGATCTTGGCGATGGGCCGGTCGGCATAAGGCATCAGGCGAATGGCCCCTTCGTAGGCACCGAAGCCTGCTGCCACCAGCAATACCGGCCACAGCAGGCGCTTCAGGCCGCCGAGGCTGGGCCGCGGCAGGCGCGCCGATACGGGCTCGTCGGCCACCAGCCTGCTGGCACCACGCGGCACCGGCTTGCTACGGCCGGTTACGGGTTGCTGCTGACGTATCATTGCGCCTTGCATGATGATTAACCTCGCGTCGCCACGCTTTCGGCCAGGATTGCCAGCACCAGTTGCTGGAAGTCCAGGCCAGCCGCGCGGGCCGCCATGGGCACCAGGCTATGATCGGTCATGCCGGGTGCGGTGTTTACTTCGAGCAGCCAGAACCGGCCTTGCTCGTCCTGCATCACGTCCAGCCGCCCCCAGCCCTCGATGCCAACGGCATCACAGGCACGGGCGGTCAGGTCGATCAGTTCCTGTTCCTTGGCGCTATCCAGGCCGCACGGAATGCGGTACTGGGTATCGTTGGCGATGTACTTGGCGTCGTAGTCGTAGAACACGTGCGGTGTACCCAGGGCGATCGGCGGCAGCACCTGGCCGCGCAGCACCGCAATGGTGAACTCCGGGCCGTGGATCCACTGCTCTACCAGTACCTGGGAATCGTACTGGGCAGCGTCTTGCCAGGCGGCGATCAGTTCCTCGGCGCTGTTCACCTTGGCCATGCCGATGCTAGAGCCTTCATGGGCGGGTTTGACGATCAGCGGGAAGCCCAGTTCCGTACTGGCCTGCAAACAATCGCTTTCACTCGCCAGCACCGCGTGGCGCGGGGTAGGAATGCCCAGGCTCTGCCACACCTGCTTGGTACGCAGCTTGTCCATGGCCAGGGCCGAAGCGAGGATGCCGCTACCGGTATAAGGGATGCCCAGGCACTCCAGCAGCCCCTGCATGCTGCCATCCTCACCGCCACGGCCGTGGAGGATGATGAAGGCGCGGTCGATCTTCTCGTTCTGCAGGCGGTCGAGCAGGTCGTCACCGACGTCGATGGCAACGACGTCCACACCGGCGGTGGTCAGCGCATCGATCACGGCGGCGCCGGACTTGAGCGACACTTCGCGCTCGGCACTCTTGCCGCCGTACAGCACGGCAACGCGGCCAAACGCTTTCACGTCGAGGGTAGAGTGCAGCTTGTCGTAGGCGCTGGTCATTTCGACTTCTCCTGCTTGGCGCCAGCGAACAGCGGGCTTTTCATCAGTTGCGGGGCCAGGCCGCCAACGTCACCGGCACCCTGGCAGAGCAGGATGTCGCCAGCGCGCAGCAACGGCTTGACCAGTGGCGCCAGCTCGGCGCCACGTTCGATGTAGATCGGGTCGAGCTTGCCGCGCTGGCGAATGCTGTGGCACAGCTGCCGGCTGTCGGCACCGGGGATTGGCTCTTCGCCAGCCGGGTACACCTCCATCAGCAGCAGCACGTTGGCATCGCCCAGCACCTGAACGAAATCGTCGTAAAGGTCGCGGGTGCGGCTATAGCGGTGCGGCTGGTAGACGATCACCAGGCGGCGGCTTGGCCAGCCACCGCGCACAGCCTTGATCACGGCGGCCACTTCGGTCGGGTGGTGGCCGTAGTCATCGACCAGCATCACGCTGCCGTCTTCAACCGGCAGCTCGCCGTAGACCTGGAAGCGACGGCCAACGCCCTGGAAGCCGGAAAGGCCCTGCACGATGGCTTCGTCAGTGATGCCTTCGTCAGTGGCAATGGCGATGGTGGCCAGGGCATTGAGCACGTTGTGGTTGCCCGGCATGTTCACCGACACGTCCAGCGGCTCGCAGTCGCGGCGCAGCACGGTGAAATGGGTCTGCATACCCTGCTGGCGCACATTGATGGCGCGGATGTCGGCCTCTTCGCTGAAACCGTAGGTCACGGTCGGGCGCTTCACCTGCGGCAGAATCTCGCGTACCACCGGGTCGTCCAGGCACATCACCGCCAGGCCATAGAACGGCAGGTTGTGCAGGAATTCGACGAAGGTTTTCTTCAGTTTGTTGAAGTCGCCTTCATAGGTCGCCATGTGGTCGGCGTCGATGTTGGTGACCACAGCCACCATCGGCTGCAGGTGCAGGAAGCTGGCATCGCTTTCATCGGCTTCGGCGATCAGGTAGCGGCTGGTGCCCAGCTGGGCATTGGTGCCGGCCGCGGTCAGGCGACCACCGATGACGAAGGTCGGGTCCAGACCGCCTGCGGCGAATACCGAGGCCAGCAGGCTGGTGGTGGTGGTCTTGCCGTGTGTACCGGCGACTGCCACACCATGGCGGTAGCGCATCAGTTCGGCGAGCATCTCGGCACGCGGTACCACCGGAATGCGCCGCTCGAGGGCGGTGGCCACTTCCGGGTTGGCCGGGTTGATGGCGCTGGAAACCACCAGCACATCGGCAGTGGCAGCGTTCTCGGCACGGTGGCCGACGAAGATCTCGGCACCGAATGACTCCAGGCGCTCGGTGACCGGCGAGGCTTTCAGGTCGGAACCGGACACTTCATAGCCCAGGTTCAGCAACACTTCGGCAATGCCGCACATACCCACGCCGCCGATACCGACGAAGTGAATGCGACGGATACGACCCATTTTCGGCTGGGGCATGGCTTTCTGGCTCTCAACCATGGGCCACCTCCAGGCAGATATCGACCACGGTGCTGGTTGCTGCAGGTTTGGCCAGGCGCCGTGCGGTACCTGCCATGACATTGAGTTTCTCGGGTTGCATCAGCACCTCGTTCAGGCGTTCAGCGAGCTGCGCTGCGCCAGTTGTCGCTTGTGGCATCAGGAAGGCAGCACCTTCGCGAGCCAGATATTGGGCGTTGTGGGTCTGGTGATCGTCGATTGCGTGAGGCAACGGCACCAGCACCGAAGGCAGGCCTGCCGCCGCCAGCTCGCTGACGGTTAGCGCACCCGCCCGACACACCACCATGTCGGCCCAGCCATAGGCTTGGGCCATGTCCTTGATGAAAGGCTCGACCTGAGCCTCGACGCCGGCCTCGTGATAACGCTCGGCGGTGATCTGCGCGTGCTGCTTGCCGGCCTGGTGAAACACCTCGGGCCGCACGGCAGCAGGCACTTCGGACAGGGCCTTAGGCAACAATTTGTTCAATGGTTCCGCCCCCAGGCTGCCGCCCAGCACCAACAGCCGTGCCCGGCGTTCGGCCAGGGGCGCGCGCGGCGCATCCAGAAACAACTCGGGGCGCACCGGGTTGCCGGTGGTGCGGCGCTTGTCGCTGGCCTCGAAGGTGTTCGGGAACGCCTCGCAAACCCGCGCAGACAGCGGCACCAGCAAGCGGTTGGCGGTACCGGCGCGGGCGTTCTGCTCATGGATCACCAGCGGCACGCCACACAGCCGCGCGGCCACGCCGCCGGGGCCGGTCACATAACCACCAAAGCCCAGCACGCACACCGGCTTGAGCTGGCGAATGATCCGCCTTGCCTGGAGAACGGCCTTGACCAGGGTCAAGGGTGCCTTGAGCAACGACAGCTTGCCTTTGCCGCGCAGGCCGCTGACCTGGATCAGGTGCAGCGGCAGGCCGGCCTGGGGCACCAGTTCATTCTCGATGCCGCGCGGGGTGCCCAGCCAGTGCACGCTGTACCCGCGCGCCTGGAACTCACGGGCGCAGGCCAGGGCCGGGAACACGTGCCCGCCGGTACCGCCGGCCATGATCAGTACGTTCTTGCCGTCAGCGGCCATGACTGGTCTCCTCGGCAAAATCGCTTTCGCTGAATTCGTGCTCCTCGCTGCCCAGGTGCGTACGGCTTTCCCACTCGATACGCAACAACAAGCCCACGCAAGCACAACAGATGACCAGCGAGCTGCCCCCGTAGCTGAGGAACGGCAGGGTCAGGCCTTTGGTCGGCAGCAAGCCGACATTCACCCCGATGTTGATCAGGAACTGGCCGATCCACAGGAAGGCCAGGCCGAACGCCATGTACGCGGCGAAGAACTGCTTGGCCTTCTCCGCCCACAGGCCGATGTACAGGGCGCGGACGGTCACGAACACGAACAGGGCGATGGTCACCAGCGAGCCGACCACGCCCAGCTCTTCGGCCAGTACCGAGAACACGAAGTCGGTGTGCGCTTCAGGCAGGTAGAACTGCTTCTGCACGCTGTTGCCAAGGCCAACGCCCAGCCACTCGCCACGGCCGAACGCGATCAACGCCTGGGTCAACTGGTAACCGGAGCCGAACTGGTCGGACCATGGGTCGGTAAAGGTGATCAGGCGCGCCATGCGGTAAGGCTGCGCCTGCACCAGAACGAACACCGCCAACACTGCCAGCAGCACCATGAGGCTGAAGCGGAACAGCCCGACACCGCCAAGGAACAACATGGCCGCGGCCGCGCCCATCATCACCACGGTGGCGCCGAAGTCCGGTTCCATCAGCAGCAGCGCAGCCATTGGCAGCAACACGATGAAGGGTTTGAAGAAGCCCATCCAGGTCTCGCGGACTTCGGTCTGGCGGCGCACCAGGTACCCGGCAAGGTAGACCACCACGAACACCTTGGCGATTTCCGAAGGCTGCACGTTGAAGAAGCTGAAGCCGATCCAGCGCATGGAGCCGTTCACTTCGCGGCCGATCCCCGGCACCAGCACCAGCACCAGCAAGCCGAAGGCGCCCAGCAACATGAGGAAGCCCATGCGCTGCCAGGTGGCGATCGGGATCATCAGGGTCGCACCACAAGCCACCAGGCCCAGGAACACGTACACCAGGTGGCGGAACATGTGGTACAGCGGATTGCCCGACTGCGCTGCAGCCACTTCCGAGGAGGCCGAGGTGATCATCACCAGGCCCAGGCCGAGCAAGGCCAGGCAGCCGGCCAGCATCGCGAAGTCGAGGTCGATGCCACGGCCGCTGATCAGCGGCGACGGATACGGCTTGAGCACACCGAAGATCATGCCAGGGCCCCCGCTGCCTGGGCGAACAGCCGCCCGCGTTCTTCGAAGTTCCGGAACATGTCGAGGCTGGCGCAGGCTGGCGACAACAGCACGGCATCCCCGGCCCGGGCCAGGTCGGCGCACTGTTGCACGGCGTCGTCGAGGGTTTTTACCCGCACCAGCGGCACGTCATCACCCAAGGCTTGGGCAAGGCGCTCGGCATCACGGCCCAGCAACACCACGGCGCGGCAAAACCGCTTGACCGGTTCACGCAGGGCGCCGAACTCGGCGCCTTTGCCGTCGCCACCAGCGATCAACACCAGCTTGCCCTCGATATCGGCCCCCAGGCCTTCGATGGCGGCCAATGCAGCACCGACATTGGTGGCCTTGGAATCGTCGTACCAGTTCACGCCGTCACGCTCGCGCACCCACTGGCAACGGTGGGCCAGGCCCGCGAATTCGCGCAGCGCTTCGAGCATCGGCTCGAACGGCAACCCGGCAGCATGGCCCAAGGCCAACGCCGCCAGTGCATTGCTCTGGTTATGGGCGCCGCGAATCTTCAGCTCGCGCACCGGCAGCAATGCCTGGAATTCGAACGCCAGGTATTTCTCGCCATCCACTTCGCGCAGGCCGAATGCCTTGAAGTCTGGTTGGTTGAGGCCGAAGGACCAGCAAGGTCGGCCTTCTACCGGCAGTGGCCGGCTCAGGGCGTCCTGGCGGTTCACGACCACCTGCCTGGCACCGCGGAAGATGCGGTGCTTGGCCAGGTGATAGGCCGGCAGGCCGCTGTAGCGGTCCATGTGGTCTTCGCTGATGTTCAGCACGGTGGCCACTTCGGCATTGAGCTGGTCGGTGGTTTCCAGCTGGAAGCTCGACAGCTCCAGCACGTACAGCTCGACGTCGTCGGCCAGCAGGTCCAGTGCCGGGGTCCCCAGGTTACCGCCCACGGCCACGCGCTTGCCGGCTTTGGCTGCCATTTCACCCACCAGCGTGGTCACGGTGCTCTTGGCGTTGGAACCGCTGATGGCGATGATCGGCGCCTTGGCATGGCGGGCGAACAGCTCGATATCCCCCGACAGCTGCACGCCCCGCGCTGCGGCCTGCTGCAGGGCCGGGGTAGCCAGGGCCAGGCCAGGGCTCACGTACAGCTCGTTGGCGCGGCACAGGAAGTCCACGTCCAGTTCACCACAACGCACTTCCACCTGCGGGTAATCACGGCGCAGGGTGTCCAGTTCCGGCGGTTGCTCGCGGGTGTCGGCGACCGCAAAGGCAATGCCCCGGCTCGCCAGGAAGCGAACCAGGGACATGCCGCTCTTGCCGAGGCCGACAACGATGCGGAATTGGTCGGAAGCGATCAAAGACACGCTCATCTACCTCAGTTTCAGGGTGGCAAGGCCGATCAGCACCAGGATCACGGTGATGATCCAGAAGCGGACGATCACGCGTGGCTCTGGCCAGCCCTTGAGTTCAAAGTGGTGGTGGATCGGTGCCATGCGGAACACCCGTTTGCCGGTCAGCTTGAACGAGGCGACTTGAATCACCACCGACAGGGTTTCCACGACAAAGATGCCGCCCATGATGAACAGCACGATTTCCTGGCGCACGATCACCGCGATGGTGCCCAGGGCAGCGCCCAGCGCCAGCGCGCCGACGTCACCCATGAAGACTTGTGCCGGGTAGGTGTTGAACCACAAAAAGCCCAGGCCGGCACCGATCAAGGCGCCACAGAACACGATCAGTTCGCCCGAGCCAGGCACGTAGGGAATCAGCAGGTACTCGGCGAATTTCACGTTACCCGACAGGTAGCAGAAGATGCCCAGCGCGCCGCCGACCATCACCGTGGGCATGATCGCCAGGCCGTCGAGGCCGTCGGTGAGGTTGACCGCGTTGCTGGAGCCGACGATGACGAAGTAGGTCAGCACCACGAAGCCGACGCCCAGCGGAATGGTGACGTCCTTGATGAAGGGCAGGATCAGCGTGGTTTCGACGCTGGTCGGTGCGGTCTTGTACAGGAACACCGCCGCCGCCAGGCCGAACACCGACTGCCAGAAGTACTTCCAGCGGCTTGGCAGGCCCCGCGAATTCTTTTCGATCACCTTGCGGTAGTCGTCGACCCAGCCGATGGCACCGAAGGCCAGGGTGACGATCAGCACCACCCAGACGTAGCGGTTGCTCAGGTCGGCCCACAGCAGGGTGCTGACAGCGATGGCCGACAGGATCAGTGCGCCGCCCATGGTCGGGGTGCCGGACTTGGACAGGTGCGATTGCGGGCCGTCGTTACGTACGGCCTGGCCGATCTGGCGAATTTGCAGCGTACGGATCATCCACGGCCCCAGCCACAGCGCCAGGGACAACGCGGTCAGTACACCCAGAATCCCGCGCAGGGACAGGTACTGGAAGACCGCGAAGCCTTTGTGGAACTGTTGCAGATACTCGGCCAACAGCAGCAGCATTAATGTTTCTCCCCGCTGGCACCGCACAAAGCCGCCACGACGTTTTCCATCGCAGCGCTGCGCGAGCCCTTGATCAAAATAGTGGTGTCGCTGGCGTTTTCGGCACTAACCGCGTCGATCAGCTCAGCTTGAGTAGCGAAATGACGGCCATTGGCGCCGAACGCCTCGACCGCATGTTTCATGTTGGAACCCACTGCGTACAGGGCGTCGACCTTGCCGCGCGCGTAGTCACCCACCTGCCGGTGGCCTTCTTCCGCCCACTGCCCCAGTTCGCCGATATCCCCAAGCACCAGGACGGTGCGGCCGGAGAAGCCGGCGAGTATATCAATGGCCGCGCACATCGAGGTGGGATTTGCGTTGTAACTGTCGTCGATCACACGCACGCCACTGGGCGCGATCTGCGCCACGGTGCGGCCCTTGACCGGCTGCACCGCCGCAAGGCCAGCTGCAATGCCAGCCAGGCTCAGACCAACGGCATGGGCAGCGGCGGCAGCGGCCAGGGCGTTGCTGACATTGTGCTCACCGAGCACATTGAGCTGCACCTGGGCCACCTCGCCGGCGCCATGCAGCTGGAATGACGGGCAACCACGGGCGTCGCGCCCAATGGCGCTGGCATGGAAGTCGGCACGGGCGTCGCTGCGGGCGAAGCTGATGACCTTGTGCGCCCCGGCACGGGCCTTCCAGGTCGCGAAGGCCTTGTCGTCCAGGTTGAGAATGGCGATACCGCCCTCGCCCAGGCCTTCAAGGATCTCGCCTTTGGCTTCGACGATTTTCTCCGGGCCGCCGAACTCGCCAACATGGGCGGTACCGGCGTTGTTGATGACGACCACCTGCGGCCGGGTCAGGCCGACGGTGTAGCGAATTTCACCGATGCGCGAAGCGCCCAGCTCGATCACCGCAGCACTGTGCTGCGCAGCGATTTCCAGCAGTGTCAGCGGCGCACCGAGGTCGTTGTTGAGGTTGCCACGGGTGGCGTGCACAAGACCACGGGTGCGCAGGATGCTGGCAAGCATTTCCTTGACTGTGGTCTTGCCGCTGGAACCGGTAATGGCCACCACTGGCTTGTCGTAGGCGGCACGGTTCAGTGCCCCGAGCTGGCCCAGGGCCAGGCGGCAGTCAGCCACGCGCAATTGCGGCAGGTCGACATCGGCCACCTCGCGCTCGACCAGCGCCGCGACGGCACCCTTGGCTTTGACATCGGCCAGGTAGTCGTGGCCGTCGAAACGCGGGCCGGTCAGGGCGACGAACAGTTGCCCGGCACTGACACTGCGGCTGTCGATGCTGACGCCGGTGAACGCCGCATCGGCGCCGATCTGCTGACCGTTCAGCAGCGGGGCCAGCTGGCTGAGTGACATGGGCTTAAGCATGCGGAGCCTCCCAGGCTGCAAGTGCCTTTTCGGCTTCGATCAAGTCGGAGAAACCATGGCGCTCGCCGTTGATCTCCTGGTAATCCTCGTGCCCCTTGCCGGCCAGCACGATCACGTCGTCGGCAGCAGCGGTGGCAATCAGGTGCGCAATGGCCGCGCCGCGGCCAGCGATGAACTCCACCCCGTCAGGCTTGGCAAAACCGGGGCGAATGTCCTCGAAGATACGCAGCGGGTCTTCGCTACGCGGGTTGTCGTCGGTGACCAGTACGCGGTCCGCCAGGCGCTCGGCCACTTCGGCCATCAGTGGGCGCTTGCCGCGATCACGGTCGCCACCGCAGCCGAACAGGCACAGCAGCTGGCCGTGAGCATGCGGGCGCAGGGCTTCCAGAACCTTCTCCAGCGCATCTGGCGTATGTGCGTAGTCGACCACCACCAGTGGCTTGGCGCCGCCACCCAGGCGCTGCATGCGGCCTACCGGCCCTTGCAGTTTGGGGATGACGCCGAGGATCTCGTCAAGGGCAAAGTCCATTGCCAGCAGGGTTGCCACCGCCGCCAGCATGTTGCTCAGGTTGAAACGGCCGAGCAACTGGCTGCGCAGAATGCGCTCACCCTGGGCAGTGACCAATGTGGCGCGCACGCCATCGTCATCGAACTTGGCCTTGGTGCAGAACAGCGCCGCGTCCGGGTTTTCCAGGCTATAGCTGAGCAGCCGTGACTCGATAGGATCTGCCGGCGCCCTATCCTCGAAAGCTTGAGCCAGGCGCCGACCGAACTCGTCGTCCAGGTTCACCACCTGGCAGCGCAGGCTCGGCCAGGCGAACAGCTTGGCCTTGGCCGCTTCGTACGCCTGCATGCTGCCGTGATAGTCGAGGTGATCGCGGGACAGGTTGGTCATCACCGCAATGTCGAAAGCCAGTGCAGCCACGCGGCCTTGTTCCAGGGCATGGGAGGACACCTCCATGGCCACGGCTTTGGCGCCAGCCTTTTTCAGGCCATACAGCGTCGACTGCACGGCAATCGGGTCAGGGGTGGTCAGGCGGCCACTTTGCAGTTCACCGTAGAACCCGGTACCGAGGGTGCCGATCAGGCCGCAGCGCTTGCCGAGCAGCTCCAACGCCTGCGCCAGCAACTGGGTGACACTGGTCTTGCCGTTGGTACCGGTCACGCCGACCAGGTCCAGCTGCCGGCTGGGCTCGCCATAGAAGCGGCCGGCAATATCCGACAGCTGAGCGATCAGGCCTTTGACCGGGATCAGCGGCACATCGGTCAACGGCAGCACGTTGGCGCCCTGCTCTTCATAAGCCACGGCGGCAGCACCACGGGCCAAGGCATCGGCAATGTGCCCACGGCCATCGACCTTGGCCCCCGGCACTGCCAGGAACAAGTCACCCGGGCGCACGTTGCGGCTGTCCAGGGTCAGTTCGCGGATCATCGGATCGCGGCTGGCGTGTGCGAACAGTTTGCTCAATGGCATTGTCATCACCCACGCCCTCCCTTGGCAGCGGCAGCATTGACTTGGGGTTGCCCGGCAGGTGCAACAGCAGCTGGCGGCGGCAGGTTGTCTGGCGGCACGTTCATCAGGCGCAGGGTGCCGGACATGACCTTGCTGAACACCGGTGCCGAAACCAGGCCACCGAAGTAGCCACCCTTGCCCGGTTCGTCGATCACCACGACGATGGCGTAACGCGGATCGCTCATCGGGCCGAAGCCCGCGAACAGCGAGCGGTAGGCATTTTCGGTGTACCCCTTGGAACCCACCGTGGCTTTACGTGCAGTACCGGACTTGCCGGCCACGTGGTAGAACGGCACCTGGGCGCGGAACACCCCACGCGGCGCCTCGATCACCTGCTGCAACATGCCCTGGATGGTTTCCGCGGTTTCCTTCGGAATGGCCTGCACGGCCTCGGGTGCCTTGTCCACCTTGAGGATCGACAGCGGGATCATCTTGCCGTCGTTGGCCAATGCCGCGTAGGCATGCACCAACTGCAGGGCGGTCACCGACACGCCGTAGCCGTAAGACAGGGTGGCCGTCTCGGCCTTGCGCCACTCGCGGTGGTTCGGCAGGTTGCCGACACGCTCACCCGGGAAGCCAAGGCCGGTGTACTGGCCCAGGCCGACCTGGGACATCACGCGGTAGATGGCCTCGCCACCGATGTCGAAGGCGATCTTGCTCATGCCCACGTTACTGGAGTTGATCAGGATGCCGGTCAGGTCGAGGATCGGACCCTCGCTGCGCGACACGTCCTTGATGGTGTAGCGGCCGATCTGCAGGCTGCCGGGGTATACCTCGACCTTGTCGGTAGGTTTCCAGCGGCCGCTTTCCAGCGCTGCGCTCATGGAGATCGGCTTCACCGTCGAACCTGGCTCGAACACGTCGATGATCGCCCGGTTACGCATGGCCGCCGGGAACATGCTGCGGCGGTTGTTGGGGTTGTAGGTCGGCTGGTTGACCATGGCCAGGACCTCACCGGTCTTGACGTCCATGATCACCAGGCTGCCGGCCTTGGCGTTCTGTTCGGCAATGGCGTTGCGCAGCTCGCGTGTAGCCAGGTACTGCAGACGCAGGTCAATCGACAACGCCAAGGTCTTCCCGGCCTTGGCGTTCTTGGTGACCTGAATATCCTTGATCAGCCGGCCGCGCCGGTCCTTGATGACCTGGCGCTTGCCAGGCACGCCGGCCAGCCACTCGTCATAGGCCAGCTCGACCCCTTCGCGCCCGTGGTCGTCCAGGTCTGTGAAGCCGACCATATGCGCAGTGACATCACCGGCCGGGTAGAACCGGCGGAATTCTTCCAGCCCGTACACGCCGGGCACTTTCAGGTCGAGCACATGCTGGCCCTGCTCCGGGGTCAGGCCGCGGACCAGGTAGATGAACTCTTTGTTGGCCTGCTGGGTCAGGCGCTCGTTCAGCTGCTGCGGGTTTTGCCCCAACGCTGCTGCCAATTGCGGCCAGCGCTCTTTGGAGGCCTGCATTTCCTTGGGGTTGGCCCACAGGGTCGTGACCGGGGTACTGACCGCCAATGGCTCACCGTTGCGGTCGGTAATCAGCCCACGGTGGGCCGGGATCGAGATATGGCGCAGGCTGCGCGCGTCGCCCTGGCCCTTGAGGAAGTCACGGTCGACCACCTGCAGGTCGATGATGCGCCAGCAGATGGCGCCGACCATGAGTGCCAGCAGGCCGATGACCACGCGGAAACGCCATGGGTACAGTGCGCCTTCGAGTTTCATCATGGCGCCACCATCCGCACTTCGTCAGCCGCAGGCACGCGCATCTTCAATTGCTCGGACGCAAGGTTTTCGATACGGCTGGCCGCGGTCCAGGTGCTCTGCTCGAGGATCAACCGGCCCCACTCGGCCTGGGCCTTGTCACGCTCGTTCAGCTCACCGTACAGGGTATTGAGCAACTGGCGGTTCCAGTGCGCGCTGTAGGACACCGCAATGGCCGAAACCAGCACGGCAACGAACAGCAGGAGCATCAGGAAGCTCCCGCCTGGCAAGGGCTTGGCGAACAGCCTGCTCACCGCAACTTCTCCGCCACACGCATCACGGCGCTGCGCGACCGCGGGTTGGCCTTGAGCTCGGCTTCGGAGGCGAACTGGGCCTTGCCGATGAGCTTGACCTTGGGCTCGAAGACCTTGTGCTGTACCGGCAGGTTGCGTGGCAGGTTGTCGGCCTCGCCCTTGACCAGCTTGCGCATGAACAGTTTGACGATGCGGTCTTCCAGCGAGTGGAAGCTGATGACCGCCAGCCGACCGCCAACTTCAAGTGCGTCGAGCGCGGCCTCGAGGCCCGCCTCCAGGTCACCCAGTTCATTGTTGACGTGAATGCGCAAGCCCTGGAAGGCGCGGGTAGCCGGGTTCTTGCCCTTTTCCCAGGCCGGGTTGGCCACCTTGAGCACCTCTGCCAGGTCGGCAGTGCGGGTGAACGGCTGCTTTTCGCGGCGCTCGACCACGGCACGCGCCATGCGCCCGGCAAAGCGCTCTTCGCCGTATTCCTTGAACACGCGGGCAATTTCTTCCACCGGTGCGGTGGCAATGAATTCGGCAGCGCTGACGCCCTGATCGGGGTTCATGCGCATGTCCAGCGGGCCATCATTGAGAAAGCTGAAGCCCCGCTCGGGGTCGTCCAGTTGCGGCGAGGACACGCCAAGGTCCAGCAACACGCCGCTGACCTTGCCATGCAGGCCGCGCTCGGCCACTTCTGCGCCCAGCTCGGCAAAGCTGCGCTGCACAATGACAAAGCGGCCGTCTTCGGCCGCCAGCGCTTGCCCTGTGGCAATCGCTTGTGGGTCTTTGTCGAAGCCCAGCAGCCGCCCTTGCGGCCCGAGCTTGCTGAGGATCAGGCGGCTGTGTCCGCCACGGCCGAACGTGCCGTCCAGATAGCAACCGTCGGCGCGCAAGGCCAATGCCTCGACAGCTTCGTCGAGCAGGACGGTAATGTGGTTGAAGCCGCTATCTATGGTCACAGGATCAGGTCACGCAATTCGTCGGGCATGGCGCCCGGTTGTTGAATAGCTGCAAGGTCGGCTGCCGAAACCGCGTTCCAGGCATCTTCATCCCACAGCTGGAATTTGTTCAGTTGCCCCACCAGCATCGCCTTCTTGTCGAGCTTGGCGTACTCACGCAAACGGGGCGGCACCAGGAAACGCCCACTGCCGTCGAGTTCCAGGTCTACCGCATTGCCAATCAGCAATCGCTGCAGGCGGCGGTTTTCCTCACGCAACGATGGCAAGGCACGCAACTTGGCTTCTATCTGTTCCCACTCATCGAGGGGATAAACACACAAGCACGGGTCCACGGCGTCGATGGTCACGATCAGCTGACCGTTGCAACGCGAATCGAGCTCGTCACGGTACCGGCTCGGCATGGCGAGACGGCCCTTGGCATCGAGACTGACGGCGTTGGCTCCGCGGAACACGGCTGCGATTCCCCACAATGTTATCTTTTTTGTGCCAGAAAACCCACTTCATCCCACTTTCTGCCACTTGCGCACACTATAGGAATCCGCCGGAGGCACCGTCAAGGCACGTTCGGAAGGAAAAGCCTTACAGGACCGAGATTTAGCGCGTTAAAGGATTGTGAAAGGTATTTCACAATGAAAAAAACACGAGAAAAATCAAACCCGCACAAGCCACTGGGGCTTGAACTTAAAGTGATTTATTAAGAGTAAGATTTTTTCGGTATTACCAAAGGGGGGTCTGCTATCGAAAGATGCAGAAAAGAAAGGTGGAGAGTCGATCTGTAAGCCGGGTTTTGTCGAGGACAGTCATTCCTCTACGACGGCCATCACTGGACGCCTCTAGCAACCTACCCGGTTCCGACGCGGGCCACGCCTGATGGAACCCTATTTGGTCTTGCTCCGAGTGGGGTTTACCTAGCCACGAACTGTTGCCAGCCGTGCGGTGCGCTCTTACCGCACCTTTTCACCCTTACCGGCACCGAAGTGCTTAGGCGGTTATTTTCTGTGGCACTTTCCGTAGGCTCACGCCTCCCAGGCGTTACCTGGCACTCTGCCCTATGGAGCCCGGACTTTCCTCCCCCGAACTTTTGCGGAACAAAAGACGGCAGCGACTGTCCGATCGACTCTCCGCAGACAAGGTTAACGGCACACGCGCTCAAGAACAAGCGCCAGCAGCATTTATATCAATTTGCCACTACTGGGCCTTCTGTTTATCCAGGGCACGTTGATACAACAGGTTCTTGCGCACGCCGGTAATTTCCGAGGCAAGCGCCGCCGCCCGCTTCAGCGGCAACTCGGCCAGCAACAGGTCGAGCACGCGCTGGGCCTCGCTACTGATGGCCTGCTCGCCCTCCGGTGCAGTCCAGCCACCGACCAGCACCACGCACTCACCGCGCTGCTGGTTGCTATCACCGGCGACGAACGCCCGCAACTCGGCCAGGGGCAAGCCCTTGAGCGTCTCGAAGGTTTTCGTCAGTTCGCGCGCCAGCAACGCCGGGCGCTCCCCGCCAAACACCGTTTCCATGTCCTCGAGGCACTCGAGGATACGGTGCGGCGCTTCATAGAAAATCAGCGTGCGCGGCTCTTCGCGCACTTGCTCCAGGCGTGCCAGGCGCCCCGCCTGCCTGGCCGGCAGGAAACCTTCGAAAATGAAACGGTCCGAGGGCAGGCCCGCCGCCGACAATGCCGCGATCAAGGCGCAGGCGCCCGGCACCGGCACCACGCTGACCCCGGCAGCCCGCGCCTGGCGCACCAGGTGGTAGCCAGGGTCGGAAATCAACGGGGTACCGGCATCGGAAACCAGCGCCACATCTTCGCCGGCCAACAGCTTGCCGAGAAAGCGCCCGCCTTCGTCCCGCTCGTTATGCTCGTGGCAGGCCGCCAGTGGTGTATCGATGCCAAAATGTTGCAGCAGGCGGATTGAATGGCGGGTGTCTTCGGCTGCGATCAGCGCCACGTCTGCCAGCACCTTGAGCGCTCGGGCGCTCATGTCATCGAGGTTGCCGATGGGAGTTGCCACCACATACAGCGTTCCCACGGTGGATTTAGAAGCCCCTGCCACATCAGTCACTGCGCACACCTGTCATTCGGATCAAAGGCGCCATTGTAGCCCGAGCGCCCGCAACAGGGCGCAAAGAACTTCATACGCGACCGGCGGCAAGCCACCTATAGTGAAGGATCGACACGGCAACATCGCGCCCCGGCCAGTGCTTGGGTACAATTGCCGGCCAACTTGATCGAGTAACAGGACCTTTACATGATCGCTTGCCTGCGGCTGCTCACAGCCCTCTGCCTCGCTGCCCTGCTGGCAGCCTGCGCCAGCTCGCCCTCATCCAGCCTGGGCGAACTGCCACGCACCCCGGATGCCAGCATCGAGCAACTGCTCGAGCAGGCTGCTTCCAGCAAGTCTGCGCAAGACGCCGCCCTGCTGCGCCTGAGCGCAGCCGACCTGGCCTACAAGCAGAAGGACTTCCCCCGCGCCGCACGCATTCTCGAGCAGGTCCCGCTGGACACGCTCAAGCCGGCCCAGCAAGTGTTCGCCAGCACCCTGGCGGCCGAACTGGCCATGAGCCGCAACCAACCCAAGGCTGCCCTGGCCGCCCTGGCCCACCCAAGCCTGCAGCACGTTCCCGAGCTGCCGAAGGAACAGCAGGCGCGCACCTACTACGTGCACGCCGCCGCGCTGGAGGCCGATGGCCAGGCCCTGGCCGCCGCGCAACAGCGCGTACTGCTGGCCCCATTGCTCAGCGACCAGGCCGCCAGCGCAAACAACGACGCCATCTGGGCCTTGGTCGCCTCGCTGCCGGCCGAGCAGTTGCAGCAGCCGGCCACTGACCAGACTCTGGCCGGCTGGACCAGCCTGGCCCTGGCGGTGAAAAGTGCCGGCACCCTTGAGCAGCAACAGAGCGCCATCGAGAGCTGGGTCAAACAGCACCCGGACCACCCGGCTGCCAAACAGTTGCCAGTGCCACTGGTCAAGCTCAAGGAACTGGCCAGCCAACCGCTGACCAAAATCGCCCTGCTGCTGCCCCAGGAAGGGCCACTGGCCGGGGTTGCCCGGGCCCTGCGTGACGGCTTCATGGCCGCCCACTTCCAGGCCCAGCAGGCTGGCCAAGCCGCCCCTGCGGTGCAGGTGTTCGACAGCTCGCGCATCGGCTCGCTCGACGACTTCTACCGCCAGGCCCAGGCCGCAGGCGTGCAGCTGGTCATCGGCCCGCTGGAAAAACCGCTGGTCAAGCAATTGGCCAGCAAACCGCAACTGCCGATCACCACCCTTGCGCTCAACTACGCCGATGCTGGCCAGGTGGCCCCACCGCAATTGTTCCAGTTCGGCCTGGCGGCCGAAGACGAAGCACGCGAAGTATCCCGTCGCGCCCGTGCCGATGGCATGGTCCGCGCCGTAGCCCTGGTGCCGAGCGGCGAATGGGGTGATCGCGTGCTGGCCGCCTTCCGCCAGGACTGGGAAGGCAATGGCGGCACCGTGCTCGCAGCCCAACGCATCGCGCAACCGGTTGCGCTGGCCCAGCAGATTGCCGACCTGTTCCAGCTGCGCCAGAGCGAAAGCCGCGCCAAGAGCCTGCAGAGCACGGTTGGCGGCAACATCGCCGCACAACCGTCGCGCCGCCAGGACATCGACTTCCTCTTCCTTGCCTCTACCCCTCAGCAAGCGCAGCAGATCAAGCCGACCCTGAATTTCCAGTACGCCGGTGACGTACCGGTGTACGCCACTTCCAACCTGTACAGCGCCAGCGGTGACGTCAACCAGTACAACGACATGAACGGCATCCGCTTCTGCGAAACCCCGTGGCTGCTCGATACCAGCAACAGCCTGCGCCAACAGGTGGTTCAGCAGTGGCCGCAAGCCGCCGGCAGCCTGGGCCGCCTGTACGCCATGGGCGTCGATGCCTACAGCCTGGCACCGCGACTGGGCCAACTGAAGGCGCTGCCGGATAACCGCGTCCAGGGCCTTTCCGGTAGCTTGAGCATCAACGCCAACCAGCGTGTGGAGCGCCAACTGCCATGGGCTGAATTCGCTGGCGGCCAGGTCAAGCGCCTGCCTGATACCCCGCGCTGATGGCTGCAGCATCACCGACCGGCGCCGGCCACGCTGCAGAAACCCAAGCCCTTGAGTACCTTCAGGGGCAAGGCCTGCGGCTGCTGGCGCGCAACTGGCGATGCAAAGGCGGCGAGCTTGATCTGGTCATGCTCGACGCCGATACAGTAGTATTCGTCGAAGTCCGCTACCGGTTGCACGCGGCCTTCGGAGGCGCCCTCGCCAGTATCGATGGGCGCAAGCAGAAACGGCTGGTGCATGCGGCCAGCCTGTTCCTGCTCAAGGAGCCCCAATGGGGCAACCACCCCTGCCGCTTCGACGTTGTCGCCCTGCAGGGTAGCCACCATGCAGGCAAACCGCTTCAGTGGCTGAAAAACGCCTTCGAGTGCTGAACCCTCTACGTTTTTTTTGCTCTATGTATCGCGGGCTGGTCGTTGTTGCGCGTAACAAAGGCCACCGCCCCATTTAAGGTCACCAGATGGACATGCAATCCCGAATTCGCCGGCTGTTCCAGGCCAGCATCGAAACCAAGCAACAGGCGATGGACATCCTGGCACCGCACATCGAGCAGGCCAGCCTGGTCATGGTCAATGCGCTGCTCAATGAGGGCAAGATGCTCGCCTGTGGCAACGGCGGCTCGGCCGGCGACGCCCAGCACTTCTCCTCGGAACTGCTCAACCGCTTCGAGCGCGAACGCCCGAGTTTGCCGGCCATCGCCTTGACCACCGACAGTTCGACCCTGACTTCGATCGCCAATGACTACAGCTATAACGAAGTCTTTTCCAAGCAGATCCGCGCACTGGGCCAACCGGGCGATGTTCTGCTGGCGATCTCCACCAGCGGTAACTCGGCCAACGTGATCCAGGCGATCCAGGCCGCGCATGACCGCGAAATGATTGTCGTAGCAATGACGGGGCGCGACGGCGGCGGCATGGCCTCGCTGCTGCTGCCAGAGGACGTGGAAATCCGCGTACCTTCGACAGTGACCGCGCGCATCCAGGAAGTCCACCTGCTGGCGATCCACTGCCTGTGCGACCTGATCGACAGCCAACTGTTCGGGAGTGAAGAATGACCCCTATGCGCCTTGGCCTGCTGGCCCTGACTCTGTGCCTGAGCGTTACCGGCTGCAGCTCGGTACTCACCTCTGCCCGCAATTCGCCCATTGAAGACGACCGCGGCACGCGCACCATCGGCAGCAAGATCGACGACTCGCTGATCGAAACCAAAGCCGCGGTCAACATCTCCAAGGCCAACCCGGACCTGGACAAGGGCTCGCACATCGTTGTCAGCAGCTACAACGGTATCGTCCTGCTCGCTGGCCAAACCCCACGCGCTGACCTCAAGAACCTTGCCGAGCAAACCGCCAGCCAGGTTCAACGGGTGAAAAAGGTGCACAACGAGCTGCAGGTCATGCAGCCGTCTTCGATTCTGGCGCGCAACAACGATGCCTGGCTGACCACCAAGATCAAGACCCAGATGCTGACTGACAGCGCCGTGCCCAGTTCGCGAATCAAGGTCATTACCGAGAACGGTATCGTCTACCTGCTCGGCCTGGTGACCCAGCAGGAGGCCAATTCCGCCACTGCCGTAGTGCAGGGCGTATCGGGTGTGCAAAAAATCGTCAAACTCTTCGAGTACATCGACTGAAGAACCCTGGGCCGGCAAGGCAACAATCCCGGCCTGGAAAAAGGCGACCCTTCATGGTTGATGCCTGTCAGTTAAGCGTTATTGGGGCTGCTTTGCGGCCCCAAATTACTTAACTGCTGGCATTAACCCTACAAGGTCGCCTTTTTTACTACTTGACCACTTTCAGGCTTGGTCGACCAGTCGGGCGCGGCGGCTGGCCACCACCTTCTGGCGGGCCATCGTCATCCGGCTGCACATCATCGTCTTCCAGGTCATCGCCATCCGTCAGCGGCTGCTCCAGCTCGAAGACCATGCCTTGGCCATTTTCGCGGGCGTAGATGCCCAGGATGGCGCCAACCGGCACGAACAGCAAATGGGTCACGCCACTGAAACGGCCCTCGAAACTGACCGCGTCGTTATCCATGTGCAGGTTGCGCACAGCACTTGGCGAAATATTCAGGACAATCTGGCCATCATTGGCGAAACCATCCGGTACCTGCACCTGTGCGTATTCGGCATTGACCAGCATATGGGGCGTGCAATCGTTGTCGACGATCCACTCGTACAGTGCTCGAACCAGATAGGGGCGACTGGAGTTCATCAACGGCTCCTTAAAGCTTGCGCATTTCACGTTCTACAGAGGACAGGCTCGCCTGGAATGGCTCGCGGGCGAACTGGCGCTCCATGTAATCCAGCAGCGGTTTCGCTTGCCGGGGCAACTCGATGCCCAACACTGGCAGGCGCCAGAGTATGGGCAGTAGACAACAATCGACCAGGCTTTGCTCATCGCTCATGAAACAGGCGAACTCATTGAACAATGGCGAAACACCGGTCAGGCTTTCGCGCAGGGCCTTGCGCGCTTCACTTCGGGTAGCCTCGCTGCTGCGCGAATCGAGCACGCTATCGGCAAGAGCACACCAGTCGCGCTGAATGCGGTGTATCAGCAAACGGCTGTTGCCGCGCGCAACCGGGTATACCGGCATCAGCGGCGGGTGCGGGTAACGCTCCTCGAGGTATTCCATCACCACGGTCGATTCATACAACGCCAGGTCACGGTCGACCAGGGTCGGCACACTGCCATACGGGTTGACCTCGGCCAGCCTGGGCGGCAGGCGCGCCGGATCGACATCGATGACCTGCACGCTGACACCCTTCTCGGCCAGCACCAGACGTACCCGATGAGAATAATGGTCAGCGGGGTCGGAATAGCAGGCTAACCTGTTGGTTGCGCCCATGTAGCGGCTCCTCGCACGAGATGCTGTGCAACTTTAAATGAAAACGCGCCCGGGGCATCCTGGCATTTCTGCCAGGCGCCCCGGGCGCGTTCAACAACCAGAAATTACTGCGTGATCAGTGCACGTCCTTCCAGTATTCACGCTTGAGCAAATAGGCGAATACGAAGAAGAAAGCCAGGTACAGCAACACATAGGTACCGATGCGCTGGCTTTCCAGTTTGACCGGGTTGGCCGAATAGGCCAGGAAGGTCACCAGGTTCTTGACCTTCTCGTCGAACTGCTCGGCGGTCAGGGTACCGGATTTCGGCGTAACGGTCAGCTGGTCACAGGCTTCATGGGTAATCGGGCTACCGGTCAACGGGTCGAATTGCTTCTTCCCATCGGTCACCGTCTGCACCTGCTTGCAGCCGATTACTTGGTTGCCCTGCAGGCCGACCAGCACGTTGGGCATGCCGACGTTCGGGAACACCTTGTTGTTCACCCCATAAGGCCGCGAGGGGTCCTCGTAGAAACTGCGCAGGTAGGTGTACAGCCAATCGGTACCACGTACCCTGGCCACCAGGGTCAGGTCGGGCGGCGCGGCACCGAACCAGGTCTTGGCGTCTTCGGGCTTCATGCCGATCTGCATGTGATCACCGATCTTGGCCCCGGTAAACACCAGCTTTTCGAGCATCAGCTCGTGGGGGATGCCCAAGTCATCGGCCACACGCTCGTAGCGTTGAAACTTGGCACTGTGGCAGCCCATGCAATAGTTGGCGAACGTCCGCGCGCCGTCCTGCATGGCGGCCTTGTCGGTCAGGTCGATATCGACCTTGTCCAGTTCCAGCCCGTGTTCGGCAGCGAAGCAAAAGGCAGGCATCAGTGCCAGCAAAAATACTGCAATCAACTTTTTCATCAGCCAGTCACCCTTTCCGGAACCGGTTTGGTCTTCTCGAGCCTTGTGTAGAACGGCATCAACAGGAAGTAGGCGAAGTACAGCACCGTGCACACCTGCGACAACAGCGTGCGCCCAGGTGTCGGTGCCAGCACGCCCAGCACGCCGAGGATGACGAAGGCCACGCAGAACACCAGCAGGAAGAGCTTGCTGATCCAGCCTTTGTAACGCATGGAACGCACCGGGCTGCGATCGAGCCAGGGCAGTACGAACAGCACCGCAATCGCCGCCCCCATGGCGATCACACCCATCAACTTGTCAGGCACCGCACGCAAGATGGCGTAGAACGGTGTGAAGTACCACACTGGGGCAATATGCTCCGGCGTCTTGAAGGCGTTGGCCTGCTCGAAGTTCGGCTTTTCCAGGAAGTAACCGCCCATTTCCGGGAAGAAGAACACCACCGCACAGAATACGAAGAGGAACACCACCACGCCGACAATATCCTTGACGGTGTAGTACGGGTGGAACGGAATGCCATCGAGCGGAATGCCGTTTTCGTCCTTGTTCTTCTTGATGTCGATGCCATCGGGGTTGTTCGAACCCACTTCGTGCAGGGCAAGAATGTGCAGCACCACCAGGCCGAGGATGACGATAGGCAGGGCGACCACATGCAGGGCGAAGAAGCGGTTCAGGGTAATGCCGGAGATCAGGTAGTCACCACGAATCCATTGGGTGAGGTCGCCACCAATCACCGGGATGGCACCGAACAGCGAAATGATGACCTGGGCACCCCAGTAGGACATCTGGCCCCACGGCAGCAGGTAACCCATGAAGGCCTCGGCCATCAGCGCCAGGTAGATCAACATGCCGAACAGCCAGACCAGCTCGCGGGGCTTCTGGTAGGAGCCGTAGAGCAGGCCGCGGAACATGTGCAGGTAAACCACGATGAAGAACGCCGAAGCACCCGTGGAGTGCAGGTAGCGCAGAATCCAGCCGTATTCGACGTCACGCATGATGTACTCGACCGAGGCGAATGCCTCTTCTGCCGAGGGCGTGAAGCTCATGGTCAGCCACACACCGGTGACGATCTGGTTGACCAGCACCAGTAATGCCAGGGAGCCAAAGAAATACAGGAAGTTGAAGTTCTTGGGCGCGTAATACTTGCTCAGGTGATCTTCCCACATCTTGGTCGCGGGGAAGCGAGCATCAATCCAGTCCATGAACTTGCTCATCATGCTTTCTCCTGGTCGACGCCGATGACGATGATATCGTCCGACTCGTACGAGTGCGGCGGTACGGGCAGGTTGAGTGGCGCCGGCTGCGACTTGTAAACACGCCCAGCCAGGTCGTAGTGGGAGCCGTGGCACGGGCAGAAGTAGCCACCCACCCATTTAGGGCCCAGGTCGGCTGGCGCAACCTCCGGGCGGAAGGTGGGCGAGCAGCCCAGGTGCGTGCACAGGCCGACGAGAATGAGGATTTCCGGCTTGATGGAGCGGACTTCGGGGTCGACATAGGTCGGCTGCACCGAAGATTTGGAATCGGGATCAGACAATTCGCCGGTAATTTTCTTCAGGTTACCGAGGATCTCCTCGGTGCGCCTGACGATGAACACCGGCTGGCCTCGCCACTCGGCTACCATCTGCTGCCCGGCCTCGACCTTGGCGATATTGACCTTCACCGGTGCTCCCGCGGCTTTCGCCTTGGCACTGGGAAACCATGACCCCACGAACGGTACCGCAGCCCCCACTGCTCCCGCTGCCCCGACCACGGATGTCGCGGCTACGAGGAAGCGGCGCCGGCCTGCGTTGACGCCGTCATTGCTCATTCAGTCCTCTCCCATCAGCTTGCTTGGCCTGTTGAACCAGGCCTGTACTTAGGTTGTGTCTGTGGCACTAAAATTTGGTCGCCATGGTAAGAAACAAATCCACACACTGACAAGGGATTAGCCGGGCAAGGGCCCAATACCAGCGCTTTGCTTGATCTGCGTCTATGCGACGAGCGGCCACAGACATGCTGACAGGTTAGTTCAAGGCAAAAAAAAAGCCCGGTTCCAAGGAACCGGGCTTTTTTCGACTGCCGAAGCGGTATTAACGCTTGGAGTACTGAGGACGCTTACGCGCTTTACGCAGACCCACTTTCTTACGCTCGACTTCACGAGCGTCGCGGGTGACGTAGCCAGCACGACGCAGAGCGCCACGCAGGGTTTCGTCGTATTCCATCAGCGCGCGGGTGATACCGTGACGGATCGCACCGGCCTGACCGCTGACACCACCACCGGAAACGGTGACGTAGATGTCGAACTTCTCAACGGTTTCGGTCAGCTCGAGCGGCTGACGAACAACCATGCGAGCGGTTTCGCGACCGAAGAACACGTCCAGAGAACGGTTGTTGATGGAGATGTTACCAGTACCCGGACGCAGGAATACGCGAGCGGTTGCGGTCTTGCGACGGCCAGTGCCGTAATTTTGAGTCGCCGACATAATGAACTATCCCGTTAGATCTTCAGTTCTTGAGGCTGCTGAGCAGTGTGTGGGTGAGCAGCACCCGCGTACACTTTCAGCTTGCGGTACATGTCGCGACCCAGCGGGTTCTTAGGCAGCATGCCTTTGACCGCGGTTTCGATAACACGCTCAGGGGCCTTGGCGATCAACTTCTCGAAGTTGATTTCCTTGATACCGCCCGGGAAACCGGAGTGGGAGTAGTACATCTTGTCGGAAGACTTGGCACCAGTCACACGAACCTGTTCAGCGTTGATAACGACGATGTAGTCGCCGGTGTCAACGTGAGGGGTGTATTCTGGTTTGTGTT
The DNA here is from genome assembly GCF_947311875.1 of Pseudomonas sp. PARCl1. NCBI lineage: Bacteria > Pseudomonadati > Pseudomonadota > Gammaproteobacteria > Pseudomonadales > Pseudomonadaceae > Pseudomonas > Pseudomonas sp. PARCl1. The sequence goes on along the minus strand of NZ_CAMZMX010000010.1, from coordinate 50,475 downwards.
TGCCACGCAGACGGGTAGCGATTTCGGTAGCCAGACGACCCAGGGTCTGGCCAGCGGCGTCGACTACGAACCACTCGCGCTTTACTGTTTCCGGTTTAGCAGTAAAAGTTTTCATTCTCTAAAGCCTCAGAGGCCGCCCAGCGAAAAATAGACGGCGAATCTTACTGGATAGTGCACAGCTTGCCAAGGGCAAGCGCGCAGCCGAACACTGACGCTTTTGGGGGCTCGGGTCGGGCACGCCAATATTCGACGGGGTTCTTCCTGCGTGATGGTGCATCACTTCCGCCACGCGGAGAGGGGCTGAATTATCCAGATTGCGCGAAAAATTTCAACCTGCTTTGATGAGCTTCCATTGCCAAGGAGTGTTTACCCGATGGAATACCGCCAGCTCGGCCGAACCGACCTCAACGTCAGCGCCCTGTGCCTGGGCACCATGACCTGGGGCGAGCAGAACGACCAGGAAGAGGCTTTCGGCCAAATTGCCCGGGCCAAGGCCGCGGGGATCAACTTCATCGACACGGCCGAAATGTACCCGGTGCCCCCACGCGCGGAAACCTACGCCGCTACCGAGCGCATCATCGGCAACTGGTTCAGGGCCAACGGTGACCGTGATGACTGGGTGCTGGCCAGCAAGGTTGCCGGCCCCGGCAACGGTATCAGCCACATCCGCGATGGCCAGCTCAAGCACAACCGCCAGCACATCGTCGCGGCGCTGGACGAGAGCCTCAAGCGCCTGCAGACCGATCGCATCGACCTGTACCAGCTGCACTGGCCGGAACGCAGCACCAACTTCTTCGGCAAACTGGGCTACCAGCACCTGCCGCACGATCACTTCACGCCGCTGGAAGAAACGCTGGAAGTGCTGGACGACCAGGTACGGGCGGGCAAGATCCGTCATGTTGGCCTGTCCAACGAAACGCCGTGGGGCACCATGAAATTCCTGCAACTGGCCGAAAGCCGGGGCTGGCCACGGGCGGTATCGATCCAGAACCCGTACAACCTGCTCAACCGCAGCTTCGAGGTGGGCCTGGCGGAAGTCGCCATTCGCGAGCAATGCGGTTTGCTGGCGTACTCGCCGCTGGCATTCGGCATGCTGTCGGGCAAGTACGAGAACGGCGCTCGGCCGGAAAACGCCCGCCTGACCCTGTTCAGCCGCTTTGCCCGCTACTCCAACCCGCAGACCGTGGCCGCCTGCAGCCGCTACGTGCAGCTGGCCCGCGAGCACGGCCTGGACCCGGCGCAGATGGCCCTGGCGTTCGTGACGGGCCAGCCGTTCGTGACCAGCAACATCATTGGCGCTACCAGCCTGCAGCAACTGGACAGCAACCTGGCCAGCGCCGAGCTGCACCTGAGCGACGAGCTGCTGGCGGCGATCGAAGCCATTCACCAAGCGCAGCCGAACCCGGCGCCTTGATCAGAGCTGCAAGCTGCAAGCTACAAGCTACAAGCTACAAGCTACAAGCTACAAGCTACAAGCTACAAGCTACAAGCTACAAGCTACAAGCTACAAGCTACAAGCTACAAGCTACAAGCTACAAGACAGAGCAGTCCGCATGCTGACCTGCTTTATCTTGCAGCTTGTAGCTTGAAGCTTGTAGCTTGAAGCTTGCAGCTCGACCAAAAAAATAAGACGATCCAGCCGGTGATTGACCACTCTACCCTATAAGAACAATGACAATGATGTTTACCCAACCCCCCGCGTCGCTGCGGCGCGTCAGCATCCTGGCCATTGACAAGGTGTTCGCTTCGACCTTGATGCAGGCCAAGGACTTCTTCCACCTCGCCAGCCTGCGCTACGGCAAGCAGCTGGGCCTGGGCTTGCAGCCCATGTTCGAGATCCGCCTGGTGAGCCCCGATGGCCTGCCCGTGGACAGCTTCAGCAATGTTCAGCTACCGGTCGACGGCGGCCTGGATGACGCCGATGTCATCATCCTGCCAGCCTACTGGGACGACTTCGACAACCTGCTGCAACGCTACCCACAGGTGCTGCCGTGGCTGCGTAGCCAGCACGCCCGCGGCGCGGTGCTATGCGCCGAGGCCAGTGGCGTGTTCTGGCTGGCCGAAAGTGGCCTGCTCGACGGCAAGGAGGCGACCACCTACTGGCGCTTCTTCAGCAGCTTCGCCGAGCGCTTCCCGAAGATCCGCCTGAACCAGGACAAGCACCTGACCGACGCCGACAACATCTATTGCGCTGGCGGCGCCACTTCGGCGTGCGACCTGTACATCTATCTGATCGAGCGTTTCTGCGGGGCCAATGTGGCCCGTGCGGTGTCGCGCGACATCCTCTACGAAGTGCAGCGCAACTACACGCCGGGGCGCATGGGGTTTGGCGGGCAGAAGCTGCATCAGGACCTGATCATCCTGCAGATCCAGCACTGGCTGGAAGAGCACTTCGCGGACAAGTTCCGCTTCGAGGATGTGGCGCGCAACCACGGCATGAGCATTCGCAACTTCATGCGCCGGTTCCAGGGGGCGACCGGCGACAAGCCGCTGCACTACCTGCAACGGCTGCGGATCGAAACGGCCAAGGGGTTGTTGTCGAGCACGCGCAAGAGCATCAAGACCATCAGTTACGAGGTCGGTTACGACGATGCCAGTTTCTTTGCGCGGCTGTTCCGCCAGCATACCGAGTTGTCGCCGAACCAGTACCGGCAGCAGTTCATGCAGGAGGCTTGAGGGCTTTCAGCAGCGGCAAGTTTCTAGCTGCAAGCTACAAGACAAAGCAAAAAGCCGGAGCAGCTCGTGGCCTGCTCCGGCTTTTTTTTGAGGCTTGCAGCTAGAAGCTTGCCGCTGATCTCAGGGCTTGTGCGCCCGAGACAGGAACTCGTGCGACTGCATCTCCAGCAAGCGGCTCAAGGTACGCTGGAACTCGAAGCTCAGGCGCCCACCGGTGTAGAGGTCTTTTAGCTCCACCTCGGCCGAGATGATCAGCTTGACATTGCGGTCGTAGAACTCGTCCACCATGTTGATGAAACGCCGCGCGATATCATCGGTGGTCACCCCCATCTGCTCGACATTGCTCAGCAGCACCGCGTGGAAGATCTTGCCCAGCTCGATGTAGTCGTTCTGGCTACGCGGCCCGTCGCACAATGCCCGGAAGTCGAACCAGGCAACGTCGTCGCACGTACGCAAGGCATTGATCGGGCGGTTCTCGATCATCAGCACGTCATTTTCGACCGCCTGGGTGCATTCCGGGGTCAGCGCCTTGAAGCTGGCACGCATGCTTTCGTGCGCTGCCTCATTGAGCGGGTAGTGGAACAGTTCGGCCTGCTCCAGATGACGCAGGCGGTAGTCCACGCCGCTGTCGACGTTCACCACGTCGGTGTACTGCTTGATCATGGCGATGGCCGGCAGGAAACGCGCGCGCTGCAGGCCGTCCTTGTACAAGCCGTCGGGCACGATGTTGGAGGTGGCGACCAGCGACACGCCGTTCTTGAACAGCTCTTCCATCAAGGTGCCGAGGATCATCGCATCGGTAATGTCCGAGACGAAGAACTCGTCGAAGCAGATCACCTTGGCCTCTTCGCTGAAGCGCTTGGCAATGATGGTCAGCGGGTTCTTCTCACCCTTGAGGGTCTTCATTTCCTCGTGCACACGCTTCATGAAGCGGTGGAAGTGGGTGCGCATCTTCTGCTTGAACGGCAGCGCCTCGTAGAAGGTATCGACCAGGTAGGTCTTGCCCCGCCCTACTCCACCCCAGAAGTACAGGCCCTTGACCGGGGTCTGCTCCTTCTTGCCGAACAGCTTGCCGAATACCCCCGGCTTGTTGTTCTGCGCCTGTACCAGGTCGTCGTACAGACGCTGCAGGTGACGCACAGCAGTTTCCTGCGCCGCGTCATGGAAGAAGTCGGGACGTTTCAGATCTGCTTGATAGCGTTCTAAGGGAGTCATGATTCGTTAGCGAGGCAACAAAAAACGGGCCGTCACTGTAGCGACCGGCCCGCTTTATGGCAATTGGAGTTGCGGCGAATTGCCTCAGTCCTGTTGTGGGGCCAGGGCTTCGTGCAGGCTTCGAATGGCTGCATCCCGCGCTTCAGCGCTGGCGAACTGCGGCCCGTCGGCAACCTGTTCACCGTTGAGCCACAAGCCGAAACCCAGGCCCTGCACACGCACATCGGCCTCAGCACCCTGCTGCAGTTGCTTGCTCACCGCACCTGCACTCTTGCCGTCGGCAAAGCTGCGCGACAACAGCAGTTGCTCACCGTCGGCGGCCAGCAGGCGGAAGCGGAAGCTGCCGTCCTCATCACGGAAGCTGACGAAACGCGCGCTCTTGACGGCCTTTTTCTTCACTTCGGTACTGGTTTGCACGCTGCTGCGGAACGAGCGCAGGCCAACCGCCTCGCGGAGTTGCTCCAGGAACGGGGTGGCAATCTTGCGGGCCTTGGCGGCCCCCGCCAGCAGGATATCCTCAAGGTCGGCCGGGCGCGCGATCAGCTGGTGGTAGTGCTCGCGTTTTTCCGCCAACTGGCCGTCCAGCAACTGGAACAGGCGCTGCTTGGCATCGCCCCAGCCCAGGCCCTGCAACAACTCGTCGCGGAACCCGGCGCACTGTTCTGGCGTAGCGAAGGCCTGGTAGAGGGTGAACAGGTGCGAAGTGTCCGGGTCCTTGGCTTCGCCAGGCGCACGCGAATCGGTCACGATGCGCGAGATGGCGTCTTTCATGTCCTTGGCGCTGGTGAACAACGGAATGGTGTTGTCGTAGCTCTTGGACATCTTGCGCCCGTCCAGGCCCGGCAGGGTCGCCACGCTTTCTTCGATCACCGCCTCTGGCAGGGCGAAGAAGTCCTTGCCTTGGCCGAACAGGTGGTTGAAACGCTGACCGATGTCCCGGGCCATTTCCACGTGCTGGATCTGGTCGCGGCCCACCGGCACCTTGTTGGCATTGAACATCAGGATGTCGGCCGCCATCAGCACAGGGTAGCTGAACAAGCCCATGGTCACGCCGGCATCCGGGTCTTCACCGGCTTCCACGTTCTTGTCCACCGAGGCTTTGTAGGCATGTGCACGGTTGAGCAGACCCTTGGCTGCAACGCAGGTCAGCAACCAGGTCAACTCGGGGATTTCCGGAATATCGGACTGGCGGTAGAAGGTCACCTTGTCGGCGTCCAGGCCACCGGCCAGCCAGGTGGCGGCGATTTCCAGGCGCGAGCGCTGGATGCGCAGCGGGTCGTCGCACTTGATCAGCGCGTGATAGTCGGCCAGGAAATAGAACGAGTCGACACCGGGCTGCTGGCTGGCACGGATCGCCGGGCGGATGGCGCCGGCGTAGTTGCCCAGGTGCGGAGTGCCGGTGGTGGTGATACCGGTAAGAATGCGCGTGGTCATGGGTGTTCGCTTATTCAGGCTTGGCTCAGTTCGAAAGGCGCGGCAGCAGCAGATCCTTGAGATCGGTCAGCTTGCCATGAAAGAAGTGTCCGCATTCTGCCACTTTCAGCAGCTCATGGGGGCGCGACAGGCTGTCGGACCAATCGTAAACCAGCTGCGGCGCGACCACTTCATCGGCCTCCGGCTGCACCACGGTGATCGGGCATTGCTGTGGCAGGGGGAATTCGTCGGTCAGGCGCATTACCGCTGGGGCAATCATGAACAAGTGCTGCAGGCTCACGCCGCCCGCCTCCAGGCGGCCAGCCAGGCTGGTGGCAACGAAGCCGCCGAACGAGAAGCCCATCAGCACCAGCGGCAATTGCGGGTGCTTATCGCGCAGCCAGGCCGCAGCAGCCTCGGCATCGGCCACTTCGCCTGCGCCCATGTCGTGGCTGCCAGCGCTCTGCCCAACGCCCCGGTAGTTGAACCGCAGGGTCACATAGCCGGCATCACGGGCGGTGCGCTGCAGGGTCGAGACCACCTTGTTGAGCATGGTGCCGCCCTGAACCGGGTTGGGGTGGCAGATCAGCACCGCTCCGCGGGCATCGGCCACGTCCAGGTACAAGGCTTCCAACTGACCACTGGGGCCATCGATGAACAAGGGGGTTTCGCGGACAAGCAAGGCACTACTCCGTGACCTCGGGGTGGGTCGTTTCGTCTAGGTGAGGAATTCTGTTCTGATTTGCGATCGCTCGCGGTATACAGCGCAGGTCTGAGCCGTTAACGTAAAGCAAAGCCGTTTATAGAGGAAGGACTCGTGGAACTCTCGCTCCTTGTTTGGTTGTTGCCGACCTTGGCCCTGGTCATTGGCGTGGTCGTCGGTTTCGTCGTGGCTCGCCTGCTGCCCAATGCCGCGCCCAGCAGCACGCAGCGCCAGCTGGATGAAATGCAGAAACGCTTCGACAACTACCAGAACGAAGTGGTTACCCACTTCAACAGCACTGCAGTACTGGTCAAGAAGCTGACCCAGAGCTACCAGGATGTCCAGGACCACCTGGCCGACGGTGCCAACACCCTGGCGCTGGACGAACTGACCCGCCAGCGCCTGCTGGCCGCCCTGCACTCCGAAGGTGCGCATGGCCCCCGTGATCGCCTGACCCCGCCGAAGGACACTGCCGAAGTGCCGCGCGATTATGCGCCAAAGGTGCCGAATTCCCCGGGCATGCTCGACGAGAGCTACGGGCTCAAGCGTTGATTCGCTGAACATAAAGAAGGCCTCGCGAGAGGCCTTTTTTGTGGGCAGCCCAGGTACGCCACAGCATTTGAAATCTGCGCAATATCTGTGGGAGCGGGCGTGCACGCGAACACCGGCGTAGCCGGTGCCAGCCACCGCGCTGGATTCTTCGCGGGCACGCCCGCTCCCACAGGACCCTGCTAAATCAATAAGTTATGTACTGTTCTATGAAACGGCCAGCCCAAACAACCTAGCTGCAGGCCTGCAATGCCTGCTCGACATCCGCCAGCAAGTCTTCCACATCCTCCAACCCCACCGACAAGCGCACCAACCCCTCCGATATCCCGTGATGCGCCCGCTCCTCTGGCGTATAGCTGGAATGGGTCATGCTCGCGGGGTGCTGCGCCAACGATTCGGCATCCCCCAGGCTCACCGCCCGGGCAAACAGCTGCAGTGCATTCATGAACTTGCGCCCGGCCTCGATGCCACCCTTGAGCTCAAAAGCAATCATCCCGCCCGGCAAACGCATCTGCCGCTGCGCCAGCTCGTATTGGGCGAACGATGGCAAGCCCGGGTAGTGGATAAGCTCGACCTGAGGCTGCCGAGCCAGGAACTGCGCCACCTGTAGCGCATTGGCGCAATGGCGGTCCATGCGCAGTGCAAGGGTCTTGATCCCGCGCATCAGTAAAGCCGCGTCATGCGGGGATAGCACCGCCCCGGTCATGTCTTTCAACCCTTCCAGACGGATACGGTCGACCAGCGCCTTGCGCCCCACCACCAACCCCGCGGTGATATCACCATGGCCACTGAGGTACTTGGTCGCGGAATGCACCACCAGATCCGCCCCCAACGCCAATGGCCGCTGCAGGTAGGGCGTGCAATAGGTGTTGTCGACCACGATATGCAAGTCATGCCCACGGGCCACGTCGGCGACCGCCGCGATATCCACCAGCTGCATGTTGGGATTGGCTGGCGTCTCAAAGTAGATCATGCGTGTCTTGCGGGTGATGGACGCCCTTAAAGCCTTGGCGTCATTGAGGTCGACGTGACGGACCTTCACCCCGAACTGGCCAATGCCGTGATGCAGAAACGCAAAGGTGCACCCATACAAGGTATGCCCCACGATCAGTTCGTCGCCGGGGCGCAGCAGTGTCCAGATTGTCGAGGTAATCGCGCCCATCCCCGACGCCAGCGCCAAGCCTGCCTCACCACCCTCCAGCGAAGCCATACGCTCCTCCAGCAGCGCCAACGTGGGGTTGGAGATGCGGCTGTAGAAATGCCCTGCCACGTCCCCGGCAAAGCACGCTGCGCCGTGTTCAACAGTGGGAAAGGCATAGGTGGCGGTCTGGTAAACCGGCGGCACCAGCGCGCCACTATGGGACAGCGGGTCGTAGCCGTGGTGGATGGCTCGCGTGGAAAAACCGGTGTTGTTATGGGAGTCGCGCATGGCAACAGCCTCTTGTGGTTTGCTATAAGCTTATGCCACCGAGCTGCCCGAATTTTTCCAAAGTAGCCCACACAGCGGCCTGCTTGGTGGAAAGAAAACAACAATCAAACAAGCAGGAGGGCAAAACATGCCTTCGAGCCTCGATCGCACCGACCGCGCCTTGCTGGCCGCCCTGCAGGACAACGCCCGCCTCACCGTTGCCGAACTCGCTGACCAGGTGGCACTGACCACCTCGCCCTGCTGGCGCCGCGTCAAACTGCTGGAGGACAACGGCTACATCACCGGTTACCAGGCCGTGCTCTCGCCCAAGTCACTGGGGTTCGGCGTCACTGCTTTTGTCAGCATCATGATGGACTCGCACACCAAGGACATGGCCCTGGCGTTCGAGCAGCGGCTGATGGAAATTCCCGAAATCGTCGCCTGCCACAACATCTCTGGGCGCTACGACTTTCTGCTGGAGATTCTGGCGAGGGACCTGGAATCGTTCGGCGAATTCACCCGCGAGGTGCTGCAGCGGTTGCCGGGGGTGAAGGAGATCTATTCGAGTTTTTCCTACAAGGCCGTCAAGGAGCGCCGGGTAATTCCTGTATCGGAACACCACATCTGAACGGCAAGCACGCCCCCCTGGCGCATCACCAGGCGTGAGACAACCTGCACAAAAAAACCCCGCCGAAGCGCGGTTTTTGGTAGTGCAGGCCAGCGCTTAGATAGCACCACGCTGACGCAGTACGTCCAACACCTGTTTAACGCCTTCGTCCACGCTGGTGGCCTGGGTGTCGATCACCAGGTCGGCATCCAGCGGCACATCGAACGGGAAGCTTTCGCCCGGGATGTTGTCGCCACCGGCAGCGTACAGGCCCTGTGGGTCACGCTCGCGGCAAACGAGTGGGGACGCCTGCACGTAAACCGTTACCAGGCGATCCTTGCCGATCAGCGCCTTGGCCTGTTCGCGGCCTTCGGCATCCGGGGCCACGAACGCTGCCAGGGTCAGCATGCCGGCTTCGTTGAACTGGCGCGCCACATGGGCGGCACGGCGCCAGTTTTCGGTGCGGCCAGCGCGGTCCTGCGGCAGGCCCTTGTTCAGGTCATGGCGCAGGTTCTGCCCGTCGAGCACGTACACTGCACGGCCCATGTCGAACAGCTTGCGCTCAACGGCATAGGCCAGGGTGCTCTTGCCGGCGCCAGAAAGGCCACTGAAGAGCACGGTGGCTGGCTGCTGACCGAAACGCAGGGCGCGCTCCTCGGTAGACACGTGGGCCTGCTTGCCATGCTGGCCGGTGCTGCCATGCGGCAAGACTGGCTGGGCGATGATCATGCCGGCGCCGACGGTGCCGTTGGTGAGGCGGTCGATGACGATGAACGCACCGGTTGTGCGGTTGCTGTCGTAACCGTCCAGGGCAATGGCGCTGTCCAGGGATACCTTGACGCGGCCAATCTCGTTCAGCTGCAGGGCGCTGGCGGCGTCCTTCTCGAGGGTGTTCACATCAACCTTGTGGGTGATACTGGCAATCGAGCCCGGCACGTAGCTGGTGGCGCGCTTGATGTCGTACTTTTTGCCCGGGAGCATCGGCTCTTCGGCCATCCACACCAGCATGGCGTCGAACTGGTCAGTGACCGGCGGCACGTTGTCGGCATGCACCAGCAGGTCGCCACGGGAGATGTCGATCTCATCTTCCATGGTCAGGGTCACGGCCTGGCCTGGGCCGGCGCTTTCCAGTTCACCTTCATAGGTGACGATGGACTTGACCCGGCTGCTCTTGCCCGACGGCAGCACGACAATTTCGTCGCCCTTGTGCACCACGCCGCTGGCGAGGGTGCCGGCAAAACCGCGGAAGTTCAGGTTCGGCCGGTTGACGTACTGCACCGGGAAACGCAGGTCGGTGAAGTTGCGGTCAGCCGACACTTCGACGGTTTCGAGGATTTCCATCAGGGTCGGGCCGGTGTACCACGGCGATTGCTCGCTGTGGTTGACCACGTTGTCACCCTTGAGCGCCGACATCGGCACGAAGTGCAGGCTGCTCGGGGTCAGGTTGATGGCTTCGGCGAACTTCAGGTAGTCCGCCTTGATGGCCTCGAAGACGCCTTCATCGAAGCCCTTCAGGTCCATCTTGTTGACCGCGACCACGATGTGCTTGATGCCCAGCAGCGACGCGATGTAGCTGTGGCGGCGGGTCTGGGTCTGCACGCCATAGCGGGCATCGACCAGGATGATCGCCAGGTCACAGGTGGATGCACCGGTGGCCATGTTGCGGGTGTACTGTTCGTGGCCCGGGGTGTCGGCGATGATGAACTTGCGCTTGGCGGTGGAGAAATAGCGGTAGGCGACATCGATGGTGATGCCCTGCTCACGCTCGGCCTGCAGGCCGTCTACCAGCAGCGCCAGGTCGACCTCTTCGCCGGTGGTGCCAGACTTTTTCGAATCGCGGGTGATGGCCTCGAGGTGGTCCTCGTAGATCATCTTGGAGTCGTGCAACAGGCGCCCGATCAGGGTGCTCTTGCCGTCATCCACGTTGCCGCAGGTGAGGAAACGCAGCAGTTCTTTACGCTCGTGCTGAGCCAGGTAGGCGAGGATGTCCTCGCTGATCAGATCGGATTGATGACTCATTGCATTCAAGCTCCAAGCTGTAAGCTTCAAGCAGCAAGCTTGTCGGCGTACAGCTAGTTAGAAATTTTGTTGATCAACCCAGCAAGCATTCTGGATAGCTCACGGGTTTCAGTTATCCAGTCGTTGGCCAATTCGGCAGGCAAATAACCAATTTCACCGGCGATGATCAGTTGGGTCCGCAGTTCTGCGCAGGAAGCCTTCGCCACGCTCAGGAACCATGCTTTCTCCCGCATTCCTCTGCGCTCCATTCCCTCAGCGATATTGGAGGGGATTGAAACGGCTGCTCGAGTGATTTGGGACCTGAATCCAAAATCCCGACACCCAGCAAATGCCCGATATATCTCAACGGCTAAATTTTTACTTCTCTGCCAAACCAGCAACTTCTCAAAACCCACTGCAGGCACTCCCTGTGCGCCCGCAATGCAGGCGGCAGTCCACAAAAATCAGAAACTACTCGCTCCGCTTCTGTCTTGCAGCTTGCCGCTTGTAACTTGAAGCTTAGAAATAACCCTGACGTTTCTTGTCTTCCATGGAACCGGCGCCATCGTGGTCGATGACCCGGCCCTGGCGCTCGGAAGTGCGCGTCAGGAGCATTTCCTGAATGATATCGGTGAGCGTTTCGGCCTCCGACTCGACAGCGCCCGTGAGCGGGTAGCAGCCGAGGGTACGGAAACGCACCTTCTTCTTGACGATGCGGGCCTTTTCTTCCTCGGAGAGATGTTCGAGGATGCGCTCGTCGTCGATCATGATCAGGGTGCCGTTCTTCTCGATGACTTCACGCTCGGCAGCGAAGTACAGCGGCACGATCGGGATGCCTTCGAGGTAGATGTACTGCCAGATGTCCAGTTCGGTCCAGTTCGACAGCGGGAAGACGCGGATCGACTCACCTTTGTTGACCTTGCCGTTGTACACGTTCCACAGCTCGGGGCGCTGGTTCTTCGGGTCCCAGCGGTGCTTGCTGTCACGGAACGAGTACACACGCTCCTTGGCCCGCGACTTCTCTTCGTCGCGGCGAGCACCACCGAAGGCGGCGTCGAAACCATGCTTGTCCAGCGCCTGTTTCAGGCCCTGGGTCTTCATGATGTCGGTGTGCTTGGAGCTGCCATGGGTGAACGGGTTGATGCCCTGCGCCACACCCTCGGGGTTGACGTGGGTGATCAGCTCCAGGCCCATTTCCTCGACCATCTTGTCGCGGAACCTGTACATCTCCTGGAATTTCCACTGGGTGTCGACGTGCATGACCGGGAACGGCAGCTTGCCCGGGAAAAAGGCCTTGCGCGCCAGATGCAGCATCACGGCGGAATCCTTGCCGATCGAGTACAGCATCACCGGGTTGTCGAACTCGGCGGCCACCTCGCGGATGATGTGGATGCTTTCCGCCTCCAGCTGTTTCAAGTGCGTCAGTTTGTCGACCATGGCTACTCACGAAAAACGATCTTATGGACGGCCTGCGGGCCGTGTTCGAGCGGATCACTGTATCACAGGGGCTGCTTCTATTTAGGCGGCCAGCTAGATCGAAAAAGTCTAACGATATGACTGGGGGTTAGGCTAATGCCTGTCAGTCAAGCGTTAACTGGGGCTGCTTTGCAGCCCTTCGCGGGCACGCCCGCTCCCACACGTCTGGCGCTGAACTCAAGAAATGCGCGACCCCCTGTGGGAGCGGGCGTGCCCGCGAAGGGGCCAGTGAGGTCAGATCGGGTTAGGGCAATCGATGAACAGGTGTTCCACGGCAAACCGCCGCGCCAGGTAATCACCCAGCGCCTGCACCCCATACCGCTCGGTGGCATGGTGCCCGGCAGCGATGAAGCTGACGCCATTCTCCCGCGCACTGTGGTAGGTCTGCTCCGATGCCTCACCGGTCAGGTACAGGTCTACCCCGGCGGCAATCGCCGTGTCGATATAGCCCTGCCCGCCCCCGGTACACCAGCCGACCCGGCGGATCATTTCGTCGCCTTCGACCAGCAGCGGCTCACGCCCCAGCACCTCCTGCACGCGCCGGGCAAAATCGCGGGCGGTCACCGGTTCGGCCAGCGAACCGACCAGCCCGACCACCTTGGGGTTCTCCGGGTCAAGCGGCCCTTCGACGGTAATCTCCAGTTGCCGCGCCAGCTGCACGTTGTTGCCCACCTCAGGGTGTACATCCAGCGGCAAGTGGAATGCCAGCAGGCTGATGTCGTTGTTCAGCAAGGTTTTCAGGCGGCGCTGGCGGATGCCGGTGATGCAGGGGTTTTCGCCCTTCCAGAAATAGCCGTGGTGCACCAGCACCAGGTCGGCTCCGGCCTCGACCGCGGCATCCAGCAACGCCTGGCTGGCGGTGACACCGCTGACGATACGGCTGACCTGCGGCCGGCCTTCGACCTGCAGGCCATTGGGGCAGTAGTCCTGGATCCTGGCGCTGCCCAGGTAACGCTCGGCTTCTTCAACCAGGGTGTTTAGCGCGACGGCCATGAAAATCTCCTCGAAAACTGCACACTCCCCAGGCACAACGCACAGGGAACGCCCGTATAATGCCGGCCATTATGGGCCGTCGCCGGCACTGGGGGAACCGGTGTATGATCGCGCGCGCTCATGCCCCACCGCGCGGCCACTGGCCCCCGCCCTTTTCAGGACTCGTTCATGTTCAAGGCTTTGCGTTACTTTGGCTGGCCCCTGCTTACCGGCGTATTGATCGCCGTGCTGATCATCCAGCGGTTTCCGGAATGGGTCGGCCTGCCCAGCCAGGACGTCAACCTGCAGCAGGCACCGCAGACCACGAAGATCATGCAGGGCCCGGTATCCTACGCCGACGCCGTGACCCTCGCGGCCCCGGCGGTGGTCAACCTGTACACCACCAAGGTGGTCAACAAGAGCGCCCACCCGCTGTTCGAAGACCCGCAGTTCCGCCGCTTCTTCGGCGACAACCTGCCCAAGCAGCGCCGCTGGGAATCGAGCCTGGGCTCGGCAGTGATCATGAGCCCCGAGGGCTATCTGCTGACCAACAACCACGTCACCAGTGGCGCCGACCAGATCGTGGTGGCCTTGAAGGATGGCCGCGAGACCCTGGCCCGGGTCATTGGCAGCGACCCGGAGACCGACCTGGCGGTATTGAAGATCGACCTGAAGAACCTGCCCGCCATCACCATCGGCCGCTCCGACACCATCCATATCGGTGACGTGACGCTGGCCATCGGCAACCCGTTCGGCGTTGGCCAGACCGTGACCATGGGCATCATCAGCGCCACTGGCCGCAACCAGTTGGGCCTGAACAACTACGAAGACTTCATCCAGACCGACGCCGCGATCAACCCGGGCAACTCCGGTGGTGCGCTGGTCGATGCCAACGGCAACCTGGTCGGCATCAACACGGCCATTTTCTCCAAGTCTGGTGGCTCGCAGGGCATTGGCTTCGCCATCCCGGTCAAGCTGGCACTGGAGGTGATGAAGTCGATTGTCGAGCATGGCCAGGTGATCCGCGGCTGGCTGGGTATCGAAGTGCAGCCACTGAGCCAGGAACTGGCCGAGTCGTTCGGCATGAAGGACCGCCCAGGCATCGTGGTTGCAGGCATCTTCCGCGAAGGGCCGGCGGCCAAGGCCGGGCTGCAGCTGGGTGACGTGATCTTGAGCATCAACGGCGAACCGGCAGGTGACGGGCGCAAGTCGATGAACCAGGTGGCGCGGATCAAACCGAACGAAAAGATCACCATCGAGGTGATGCGTAACGGGCAGCAGCTCAAACTGGTGGCCGAGGTGGGGCTGCGGCCGCCACCGGCACCCGCTGCCCCACAAGAAGAGAAGTAAACATCGGGGCCGCTTTGCGGCCCCGGCTGTATCAATGCAGGATCTGACTGAGGAACAACTTGGTCCGGTCGCTGCGTGGCCGGTCGAAGAAATCATCCGGTGCCGCCTGCTCGACGATTTCACCTTTATCCATGAAGATCACCCGGTTGGCCACGGTGCGGGCAAAGCCCATCTCGTGGGTCACGCAGAGCATGGTCATGCCATCTTCGGCCAGACCCACCATGGTATCGAGCACTTCCTTGACCATCTCCGGGTCCAGGGCCGAAGTAGGTTCGTCGAACAGCATGATTTTCGGCTTCATGCACAACGCCCGGGCAATCGCCACGCGCTGCTGCTGGCCACCAGACAACTGCCCCGGGTACTTGTGCGCCTGTTCCGGGATACGTACCCGCTCCAGGTAATGCATGGCAATCTCTTCGGCCTTGCGGCGCGGCATCTTGCGCACCCACATCGGCGCCAAGGTGCAGTTCTCCAGAATGCTCAGGTGCGGGAACAGGTTGAAGTGCTGGAACACCATGCCCACTTCACGGCGGATCGCCTCGATCTGCTTGAGGTCGTTGGTCAGCTCCACGCCATCGACCACGATGCGCCCCTGCTGGTGTTCTTCCAGGCGGTTGAGGCAACGGATGGTGGTGGACTTGCCCGAGCCGGACGGCCCGCACAGCACGATACGCTCGCCCTGGCGAACATTGAGGTTGATGTCCTTGAGCACATGGAACTGACCGTACCACTTGTTCACACCCTGCATCTGGATGATCCCTTCGGGGCCGGCAGGCTGCTTGATCGCTTCACTCATTTCGAAACTCCTAACGCTTGTGGCCAGTGTCCAGCTTGCGCTCCAGGTGCATGGAGTAGCGGGACATACCGAAACAGAAAATCCAGAACACCAGGGCGGCGAAAACGTAGCCCTCGGTAGCCATACCCAGCCAGGCCGGATCGGCGGCGGCTTGCTTGACACTGTTCAGCAGGTCGAACAGGCCGATGATGATCACCAGGCTGGTGTCCTTGAACAGGGCAATGAAGGTGTTGACGATGCCAGGGATCACCAGCTTGAGCGCCTGCGGCAGGATCACCAGGCCCATCGCCCGCCAGTACCCCAGGCCCATGGCTGCGGCCGCTTCGTACTGGCCCTTGGGGATGGCTTGCAGACCACCGCGTACCACTTCGGCGACATAGGCCGACTGGAACAGGATCACGCCGATCATCGCCCGCAGCAGCTTGTCGAAGCTCATGCCCTCAGGCAGGAACAACGGCAGCATCACCGAAGACATGAACAGCACAGTGATCAGCGGCACGCCGCGCCAGAACTCGATGAAGGTCACGCACACCACCTTCACCGCCGGCATCCTCGAACGCCGCCCCAAGGCCAGCAGAATGCCCAGGGGCAAAGCGCCGACGATGCCCACGGTGGCGATCACCAAGGTCAGCATCAGCCCGCCCCACTGGCTGGTGGACACGTTGCTCAGGCCCAGCAGGCCACCGTGCAACAAGGTGTAGGCCAGCAGCGGGTAAAGCACCAGGAAGCCCAGGCCATAGAGGGCCTTGCGCGGGAAGCGCTTGATGAACAACGGCGCTGCGCCCAGCACCGCCAGCCATACCGTCAGGTCGACCCGCCAGCGCAGCTCGACGGGGTAGTAGCCGTACATGAACTGGCCGAAGCGCTGCTGCACGAACACCCAGCAGGCGCCGTCCTTGGTGCAGTCGGCGCGGGTGGTGCCAACC
Organism: Pseudomonas sp. PARCl1; assembly: GCF_947311875.1. Taxonomy (NCBI): domain Bacteria; kingdom Pseudomonadati; phylum Pseudomonadota; class Gammaproteobacteria; order Pseudomonadales; family Pseudomonadaceae; genus Pseudomonas; species Pseudomonas sp. PARCl1. Next base: position 34,386 of record NZ_CAMZMX010000010.1, on the reverse strand, counting down.
CAGTTGGCGTCGATCAGTGCCCACTGCAACAGCGGTGGCACGATCAGCCAGATCAGGTAGAGGGCAAACAGGGTCAACAGGGTGTTCAGCCAGCTGGAGAACAGGTTGGTACGCATCCATGCGAGTACGCCGACGGTTTTCACCGGTGGCGGCATATCGGGTTTGAAAACATGGGCATTCACAGGCGTATCCTCACCGCTCGATCAGCGCAATGCGCTTGTTGTACCAGTTCATCAGCAGCGAAATGCTGATGCTGATGGCGAGATAGACACTCATGGTGATGGCGATCACCTCGATGGCCTGGCCGGTCTGGTTGAGCACGGTACCGGCGAACAGCGAGACCATCTCCGGGTAGCCGATGCCGGCCGCCAGCGACGAGTTCTTCGCCAGGTTCAGGTACTGGCTGGTCAGTGGCGGAATGATCACCCGCAAGGCCTGGGGGATGATCACCTTGCGCAAGGTTGGCCCTTCGCGCAGCCCCAGCGAGCGCGCCGCCTCGGTCTGGCCGTGGCTGACCGAACGGATGCCCGAGCGCACGATCTCGGCGATGAAGGCGGCGGTATAGATCGTCAGCGCCAGGGTCAGCGCCAGCAGTTCGGGGATCAGCACCCAGCCACCGACGAAGTTGAAGCCCTTGAGCTGCGGTGCCTCCCACGTGACCGGGCTGCCGAACAGCAGCACGCTCAGGCCTGGAATGACCAGCAACAGCGCCAGCGCGGCCCAGAACTTGTGGAACGGTACACCGGTCTCGTCGAAGCGTTTGTTGGCCAGGCGCACCATCAGCCAGACCGCCCCCACCGCCACCGCCAACGCCGCGACAAATGGCCAGAAGCCGTCCGCCATGGAGGCACCAGGCATGTTCAGGCCACGGTTGCTGATGAAGAACAGGTCGTTGAGGTTGATACTGCCCCGCGGTCCCGGCAGGGTCAGGAATACGGCGAAGTACCAGAACAGGATCTGCAGCAGCGGCGGAATGTTGCGGAAGGTCTCCACGTACACCGTCGCCAGCTTGTTGATCATCCAGTTCGGCGACAAGCGTGCCACACCGATGATGAAACCCAGGATGGTCGCCAGGATGACGCCAATGAAGGTGACCAGCAGGGTGTTGAGCAGGCCGATGACGAACACCCGTGCATAGCTGTCCGATTCCACATAGGGGATCAGGTGCTGGGCGATGCCGAAGCCGGCACTGCGATCGAGGAAGTCGAAGCCCGAGGTGATACCCCGGTGTTGCAGGTTGGTTTGCGTATTGTGAAACAGGTACCAGCCCAGACCGACCACGAAAACGATGGTGAGAATCTGGAACAGCCACGCGCGCACACGTGGATCGCTCAGGGATAAACCCTTTTGTGCGCCAATATGATTTTGCATGAAGTGCCCCGGAAAATAGGGATTCGAACAACCTGCGGCGGCCGGATGCCGCCGCAGGGTGCAGCCATCAGCGCACAGGTGGCGCGTACTGGATGCCGCCGTTGTTCCACAGGGCGTTCATGCCACGGTCGATCTTCAGGTCGGTACCTTGGCCCAGGTTCTTCTCGAACACTTCGCCGTAGTTGCCGACTTGCTTGACGATCTGCACTACCCAGTCTTTGGGCAGCTTGAGGTCCTTGCCGTACTCGCCGTCCGCACCCAGCAAGCGGGCCACGTCAGGGTTCTTGGTAGCTTTGGCTTCAGCCTCGACGTTCTTCGAGGTGATGCCCGCCTCTTCGGCGTTGAGCATGGCGAACAGGGTCCACTTGACGATGCTGAACCAGTCTTCGTCGCCTTTGCGCACCACCGGGCCGAGTGGCTCCTTGGAGATGGTTTCCGGCAGCACCACATATTCGGTCGGTGCGGCCAGCTTGGAGCGCTGGGCAAACAGCTGCGACTTGTCGGACGTCAACACATCGCAACGACCGGACTCCAGCGACTTGGCGCTTTCGTCAGAGGTATCGAAGGTGATCGGGGTGTACTTCAGGCCATTGGCCCGGAAGAAGTCCGACACGTTCAGTTCGGTGGTAGTCCCTGCCTGGATGCAGATGGTCGCGCCATCGAGCTCCTTGGCACTGGAAACACCGAGCTTCTTGTTGACCAGGAAACCGACGCCGTCATAGTAGGTGACACCGGTGAACACCAGGCCCATGCCGGCATCGCGCGAGCTGGTCCAGGTGGTGTTGCGCGACAGCACGTCAACTTCGCCCGATTGCAGGGCCGTGAAGCGTTCCTTGGCGTTGAGCTGGCTGAACTTGACCTTGTTGGCGTCGCCGAACACGGCAGCGGCCACGGCGCGGCAGACATCGGCGTCGATACCGATGATCTTGCCTTGTGCATCAGGTACCGAGAAGCCTGGAAGACCGTCGCTCACGCCACACTGGACGAAGCCCTTCTTCTTTACCGCATCAAGGGTGGCGCCGGCCTGGGCATTGCTCACGGCGCCCAGCGCGGCGGCAGCGGTCAGGACTGCCAGGGTGGTTTTCAACACTTTCATTCACAACCTCCAAATCGCTCTTGTTGTATCGAGCCGGAATTGCACCGCACCCTTTTGAGGCATGTCCGACCCGTATTGGCTAGTTATTGGGTCAATTGGCGCAATGGGCTGTTCTATGACAGCCTTCGCGTACAAAGGGTGTTACCGTCACGGCCCGCCCTTTGCATCGCACCTTGAACTGCAAAGCGCGTACCAAATGTTTTGGCTGGAGCGTTTAAGCGTTCGTCAAGTAGGGAAAGTTGTATCGTTGCGACATTCTTTTTCAGGCAATCCTGTGCAGCGTTTTTTTTTAACTCACACAACACGATCACCCGCACTCTTTCGGAGCAGTCATGACCAACCCGCTGATTCTCGAACCACAGAAAACCGCTGATGCCTGTGTGATCTGGTTGCACGGCTTGGGAGCCGACCGTTACGACTTCCTACCCGTAGCCGAATTCATGCAGGAGCGTTTGACCAGCACTCGCTTCGTGATGCCCCAGGCACCCACCCGCCCGGTGACCATCAATGGCGGCTATGCCATGCCCAGCTGGTACGACATCAAGGCCATGACCCCGGCCCGCGCCATAGACGAGGCTCAGTTGGAGGAGTCGGCCGAGCAAGTGGTGGCGCTGATCAAGGCGGAGCAGGCCAAAGGCGTCAGCTTGTCGCGCATCTTCCTCGCCGGTTTCTCCCAGGGCGGCGCGGTGGTGTTGCACACTGCCTATATAAAGTGGCAAGAGGCGCTGGGTGGGGTCATCGCCCTGTCCACCTACGCCCCCACCTTCAATGACCAACACCAGCTCAGTGCCTGCCAGCAACGCACCCCGGCCCTGTGCCTGCATGGCGTGCACGACCCGGTGGTGATCCCGGCCATGGGCCGCACCGCCTTCGAGTACCTGAACACCTGGGGCGTAGCTGCCCGCTGGCACGAATATCCAATGGAACACGAGGTAGTGGTCGAAGAGTTGAGCGACATCCACGACTGGCTGGCAAAGCAACTGCAATGAGCCAAGGCCGCCTGTAGTTGTAAGGCTATTCCACTACGCCACGCCCGATTCTTGCATTACACTGCCCGGCGTACATTCCTTAATCAGTTGATGAGACGATCGTGCTCAAGGCACTCAAGAAAATATTCGGCAAGGGAGAGGCTGCACCACAGGCCGCCGCTCCTGCTGCCAGTGTGGCGCCGCCTGCGCCGGCACCCGCCAGCGAGGCGCAACCGGCGGCCCCACGCGCCAACCCTACCCCCAAGGCAGAATCGCCTGTTGCCGCAACGCCAGTGGCCGACAAGCCGGCCAAGGACAAACCACGTCGCGAGCGCAAGCCCAAGCCCCAGGCCAGCCTGTGGAAACTGGAAGACTTCGTGGTCGAGCCGCAGGAGGGCAAGACCCGCTTCCACGACTTCAAGCTGTCCAGCGAGGTGATGCACGCGATCCACGACCTGGGCTTCCCCTACTGCACGCCGATCCAGGCGCAGGTGCTGGGTTACACCCTGCGTGGCCAGGATGCCATCGGCCGTGCCCAGACCGGCACCGGCAAAACCGCAGCGTTTCTGATCTCGATCATTTCCCAGCTGCAGCAGACCCCTGCACCCAAAGAGCGCTACATGGGTGAGCCGCGGGCGCTGATCATCGCGCCAACCCGCGAGCTGGTGGTACAGATCGCCAAGGATGCTGCGGCGCTGACCAAGTACACCGGCCTGAACGTCATGAGCTTCGTCGGCGGCATGGACTTCGACAAGCAGCTCAAGGCCCTGGAAGCGCGCCACTGCGACATCCTGGTGGCTACACCGGGCCGCCTGCTGGACTTCAACCAGCGGGGCGAGGTGCACCTGGACATGGTCGAAGTGATGGTGCTGGACGAAGCCGACCGCATGCTCGACATGGGCTTCATTCCGCAAGTGCGCCAGATCATTCGCCAGACGCCGCCCAAAAGCGAGCGCCAGACCCTGCTGTTCTCGGCCACGTTCACCGAGGACGTGATGAACCTGGCGAAGCAATGGACCACCAACCCGGCCATCGTCGAGATCGAACCGGAGAATGTGGCCAGCGAAACGGTCGAGCAGCATGTCTATGCGGTGGCCGGCAGCGACAAGTACAAGCTGCTGTACAACCTGGTGACCCAGAACCGCTGGGAACGGGTGATGGTGTTCGCCAACCGCAAGGACGAAGTGCGGCGCATCGAGGAAAAACTGGTGCGCGACGGCATCAACGCCGCCCAATTGTCGGGCGACGTGCCGCAACACAAGCGTATTCGTACCCTGGAGAACTTCCGCGAAGGGCGCATCACCGTTCTGGTCGCCACCGACGTGGCCGGGCGCGGGATCCACATCGACGGCATCAGCCACGTGATCAACTTCACCCTGCCAGAGGACCCGGACGACTACGTGCACCGCATTGGCCGTACCGGCCGTGCCGGCACCAATGGCGTATCGATCAGCTTTGCCGGGGAAGATGACTCGTATCAGCTGCCGGCGATCGAAGAGCTGCTGGGGCGCAAGATCAAATGCGAGATGCCGCCGGATGAGCTGCTGAAGCCGGTGCCGCGCAAGCATCACTGACCCGTGGTTGGGAGTACATATCCCCCTGTAGGAGCGGCCTTGCGTCGCGATAGGGCCGCAAAGCGGCCCCGGCAATTGATGCATTCAAGCTGAAATCCTGGGGCCGCTTTGCGGCCCCATCGCGACACAAGGCCGCTCCCACAAAAGGCTGGCGCAGCCTTGACTACCAGCGCCCTGCGGCATCCAGGTCACTCTGCCTGCCTTCCACCCACCTCGGCCCTTCCTGGGTATTTTCCTTCTTCCAGAACGGTGCCCGGGTCTTCAGGTAGTCCATGATGAAGTTGCAGGCATCGAACGCTGCCTGCCGATGGGCACTGGCCACGCCGACGAACACGATTGGCTCACCTGGCTCCAGCGCACCGATGCGGTGCAGCACCTGCACTTTCAACAACGGCCAGCGCTGCTCGGCCTCGGCCACGATCTTGGCCAGGGCCTTTTCGGTCATGCCCGGATAGTGTTCAAGGAACATGCCTGCCACTTCGCGGCCATCATTGAAGTCCCGCACATAGCCGACAAAGCCGACCACAGCGCCTACCCCCACGTTGGCCGCATGCATGGCATTGGTCTCGACGCCCGGGTCGAACACGTGTTCCTGCACTCGCACTGCCATGCTCAGCCCCCCGTCACCGGCGGGAAGAACGCCACTTCATCGCCCTCTTCCAACGGCTCATCCAGCTTGCACAGTTCTTCGTTGCGGGCGCACATCAGGTTCTGCTCGCCCAGCAGTTCATAGGCCCCACCCTTGACCAGCAATGCCCGGCGCACATCGTCGACAACCTTGAACTCACCCTCCATCCGCTCGGCATCCACGCCCAGCAACTCACGGTAACGCGCGAAGTACATCACTTTGACTTTCATCACGCCTGCACCTTGTAGTGGCCGCTCTTGCCGCCCAGCTTTTCCAGCAGGCGGACCTGTTCGATGACCATGCCTTTATCCACAGCCTTGCACATGTCATAGATCGTCAGCGCAGCGACGCTAGCGGCGGTCAGTGCCTCCATTTCCACACCGGTTTGCCCGGCCAGCTTGCAGCGGGCGAGGATCCGCACCGCGTCCTCGCCCTGCGCGCTGAGTTCCACCTTGACGCTGGTCAGCATCAGCGGGTGGCACAGCGGTATCAGGTCGCTGGTCTTCTTCGCCGCCTGGATGCCGGCAATGCGCGCCACGGCGAACACATCGCCCTTGGGGTGTTCGCCGTCGACGATCATCTGCAGGGTCTGCGGCAACATGCGTACCCGCGCCTCGGCGGTGGCCTCGCGCTCGGTCACGGCCTTTTCAGTGACGTCGACCATGTTGGCCCGCCCCTGGGAATCAAGATGTGTCAGCACTGCTCTGCTCCTGTGAAGGGAGCCTGCAGTGTAAACCTGTGGGTCAGGTTTGAGCAGAGGTATGTGTCGGCAGGTCTGGCCGCTGTATGAACACGCTCGTGGAGATGCCGGGCAGCGGGCTGCCCGGCGACAGGGTTTTACAGATGCGACTCGGCGTACTCGGCCAGTACCGAGCGTGGCACACCCTGCAGGGTGATGTGCACGCCATGGGGGAAGTCCTTGAAGCGCTCGGTCAGGTAGGTCAGGCCCGAGCTGGTCGCGGACAGGTAGGGGGTATCGATCTGCGCCAGGTTGCCCAGGCAGACCACCTTGGACCCAGAACCGGCACGGGTGATGATGGTTTTCATCTGGTGCGGCGTCAGGTTCTGGCACTCGTCGATCAGGATCAGGCTCTGCTGGAAGCTGCGGCCGCGAATGTAGTTCAACGACTTGAACTGCAGCGGCACGCGCTCGAGGATGTATTCGACGCTGCCATGGGTGCTTTCATCATCCATGTGCAAGGCTTCGAGGTTGTCGGTAATGGCGCCCAGCCACGGCTCCATCTTCTCTGCTTCGGTACCCGGCAGGAAGCCGATCTCCTGGTCCAGCCCCTGCACGCTGCGGGTGGCGATGATGCGCCGGTAGCGTTTGCTGACCATGGTCTGCTCGATAGCAGCTGCCAGGGCCAGGATGGTCTTGCCGGAACCGGCAGCACCGGTCAGGTTGACCAGGTGAATGTCCGGGTCGAGCAAGGCGAACAGCGCCAGGCTCTGATGGATGTCCCGCGGCTTCAGGCCCCAGGCCTCCTGGTGCAGCAGTGGCTCCTGGTGCAGGTCGAGCAGCAGCAACTCGTCGTCGCGGATGCCCTTCACCCAGCCGACGAAGCCCTGGTCGTCAATGATGAACTCGTTGACGTGAACGGCCGGCAGGGTGTCGATCATGTGCACGCGATGCCAGGTCCGGCCGCGCTCCTGGCGGGTATCGACCTTGCTGACCCGGTCCCAGAACGAACCGCTGACCGAGTGGTAACCCTTGGATAGCAAGGACACGTCATCGACCAGTTGGTCGGTGCTGTAGTCCTCGGATGCGATGCCGCAAGCGCGCGCCTTCAAGCGCATGTTGATGTCTTTGGTGACCAGCACCACGTCCAGGTCGGGGCGCCGGCTGCGAACGTCCAGCAGGGTGTTGATGATGATGTTGTCGTTGAGGTGCTCCGGCAACAACTTGCCAGGCTCGTTGCGTGGGCTCATCAGGATCGAAAGAAAGCCTTTGGCCCCACTCTTGTTGCGCTGGATCGGCACGCCCTGCTCGACATCACTGGGCGAAGCGTCCCCGAGGGTCTGGTCGATCAGGCGGATGGCCTGCCGGCACTCTGCGGCGATGGTCTGTTTACCGGTCTTGAGCTTGTCGAGTTCCTCCAGCACCGTCATGGGGATAGCGACGTGGTGCTCCTCGAAGTTCAGTAATGCGTTGGGGTCGTGAATCAGGACGTTGGTATCGAGCACATAGAGGATTGGCTTGCTGGAGGAAGGGGTGCGTCCTTGGTCATCCATACTCGGTCACCTTATGTCGAAGCCGCACGGCGTGGTCTGTTACGCCGCAGAGTGACTGCCGTGTCCCCGTATCCGCGTTGTTACGGGCGGGGAGCAACCTGGCCAGGAGGGTCTGGATGACGCCACCTGTGCTGCAGGGATCGGCTGTCTGGTTTCTTCATACCGCAAAAGCCATGACCGGAAAAAGCATTTTTACGTGTTTTTGAAGTTTATTTTTCCGATTGACGATAAGGCCTTGGCGGCAGGCCCAGACACGACTACGCTCAGAAGTGGTACCTCTATTCGCTGTACCCATAGGCCCGGCAATCTTCCCAGCCGATACCGCTCTGGGCGGTACTGCGCAGCAACCACTCCACCGCCGGTTGCGCCTTGGCCAGGCTGTCATGCAGCTGGATAACCCCCTTGCGCCACAACAGCATCAGGGTCAGCACGCGTTGCGCCGAGGCTTCGGCAGTCAGTGCAGTGTCATCCTGCGCGTCGATATCCCACAACGACACCCGCAACTGCTGGCTGGCCATGAACGCCTCGCCATCGGCCCGGCGTTGCCCGTAAGGGGGGCGGAACAGCGGCACGTACTGCTCCGGCAGGTCGGCCTGCACGCGGGCCTGGCTGCGCCGCAGCGAGTCCTGCCAATCGACCCACTGTGCATGCGAGCGGTACTCCCAGCCCTGAATACCCACGCACTGGCCGCGATAAAGCCTGGCCACGGTGTTCGGCATGCCGGCATCCCGGCGCTGCTGCAGGCGGTTGCCAAGCACGAAGAAGGTACCCGCCAGCTTTTGCCGGCGCAGGTAATCGGCCAGCAGGTCGGTACTGCCGCCGTCAGGCCCCGGGCCACCGACGAAGGTCAGCAGGAACATACGATCGTTCAGGCGTTCACCATCGAGCTCCCGTGCAGATAGCCGCTCCACCTCGCTGCTGGTCTGGGGCAGCAGCGCAGCTTTGCGCAGCTGTTCGTCCAGGTAGCGGCTGTGGAACTGGTGGCTGGGCTCTACCCACCCGGCATAGAACGCGCCGACATCGGTGGCGAACGTCGCCGCCTGGGTACGTAGATCCGCCATGGACTCAACGGCATAGCAGAACGACGCATCCTGCTCGCAGCTGCGTTGCGCCTTTTGGTAGCCTGCCCATAACCGCTGCCACATGCGCGCCCGCAGTTGGCGAACCTTCTGCAGGTTGATCTGCCGCAAGCCCAGCCGCGCCGCCAGCGTCGCATCATCGAGCAACTCGCTTTCATGCAGTACCCGGGCGAACGACAGAATCTCCGCCCGCGAAGCCACATCGAACAACGCCGGGCTGTTCAGTTGCTCGGGCCACAGGCTGCGATCGAAACTGACCGCGGCTGTGGGGGCGGCTTGCACGGCCAGGCTCAATAGCGCGGCCAGCGCGGCAAAGGCGATGCGCACGGTAAAAGGCTCCGTCACGGCAAAACGCGAACTATAGCGTTAGAACCGGCCATGGTCTGTGACTATTGTCACCATAGTTTGGACTTGCACCGCCCAGCCCGTAGAATCCCAGGCCAACGATGCCAGGAGCCGACCCGATGCTGACGGTGATTTCCCCCGCCAAGACCCTCGACTACGATACCCCGCCGGTAACCGAGCGCTTCACCCTGCCCCAGTACCTGGATGATTCCCAGGTGTTGATCCAGCAACTGCGAACCCTGTCGCCGGCGCAAATCAGCGAGCTGATGCACCTGTCCGACAAGCTCGCCGGCCTGAACGCCGCACGCTTCGGCAGCTGGTCTCCGGACTTCAGCCCAGCCAATGCCAAGCAGGCGCTGCTGGCGTTCAAAGGTGACGTGTACACAGGCCTGGCTGCCGAAACCCTGGGTGAGGACGACTTCAGCTACGCGCAAGACCACCTGCGCATGCTCTCCGGCCTGTACGGCCTGCTGCGCCCCCTCGACCTGATGCAGCCCTACCGGCTGGAAATGGGCACCAAGCTGGCCAATGCCCGCGGCAAGGACCTGTACGCCTTCTGGGGTACACGCATCAGTGAATGGTTGAACCAGGCCCTGGCCGCTCAGGGCGATGACGTGCTGTTGAACCTGGCCAGCAATGAATACTTCAGCGCAGTGAAACGCAGCGCCCTCAAGGCGCGGGTGATCAATGTCGACTTCAAGGACTTGAAGAACGGCCAGTACAAGATCATCAGCTTCTACGCCAAGAAAGCCCGCGGCATGATGAGCCGCTTTGTCATCGAGCAGCGCATCAACGATCCAGAGCAGCTCAAGCAGTTCGATGTCCAGGGTTACTACTACTGTGCCGAACAGTCCAAGCCCGATCACCTGGTGTTTCTGCGCGATCACCCGGGCGAGTAGACCCGCCGATACCGCTTCGCGGCTTGAGCCGTTCCTGCAACCGCCACGCGGTACCCGCAGGACCGCTCCAGCCGCGAGCACCGGCAAGGCCAGGGCCAGTCTCCACCGCCTTCAGGGCAGCTGTACATAGCCGCTTTCCAAACCGATCGCTTCCACCCCCTCGGGCAAAGCCACCCCTGCCTTAACCAAAACCCGCCTCGCCGGCTGGCCGTCTTCGCCGCGCCATACGGCGTAATGTGCACTCGCATGATCCACCCGCGGCAGCAAGTTGAAACGCTGAAAGATAAACCGATCAGCTGATTGCGCATGACCGCACGGTGATCAGCACTGGTTGCTGTCACGTGTGTCATTTATCACGGCTCGGCCGCTGCACCGGCGGTCAAGCAGGCCGAGCAGGTTCAGCAAGGTGAGACTTCGTTATCGTCATTTTTATGACGCCAAAAAAACCTTACATCAACGTGTAAACACCGGCGCCGGTGCGACCGTTCGTACCTTTTCTGACGAAATCTGAAAAAATTTTCCGATGCTGGCATTAAAACATCTCGCAACAGTTTCGCCCTTGATACATCGGGGGCAAACCGGCGCGTGCTATCAAATTGAAATTGTCAGCAGCTTAATAAATATTTAGAAATCTTTCATCAAGACAAAACCCGTTCAGGAACTTCTCATATCAACTACCGCTCATAGAGCCGTAACGAATTTCCTGCCCACGGGTTGTGAGAGATGACTTACAGATGACAATGGCAAGGTATCCACTACCTGCCACAACATACAGACAGGCCGCCCGGCTAACGCCCAAGTGCCTGCCCTTACAGGAGACAAGCGTCCCGTACAACTCGTCCTAGTGGTTGATTTCAAAGGATTTATCCCACTTGAAAAACAAGCACAGCAAAGCGCCGAGTAGCGCCTTGCAATAACGACGGCTGCATGACAGGGCACGTTTTTACTACTTGGCTTTTAAATGCCTAATTTGAGTGCATAACTTTTCGTGCACTCCGGACTTATGTTGCCTGCGCTCGGTGAAGTGTGCATTCGCCATGAACCCGTGCGCCTGAAAACTGCTGTTAATCAACCCAGCCCGGCACTCCACGGAGGCGTCGGCGTGATAAACACATGAGGTGATAGCGATGCGTATTAGCATCTTTGGTTTGGGTTATGTGGGTGCAGTCTGTGCAGGCTGCCTGACGGCGCGTGGCCATGAAGTAATCGGTGTGGACGTGTCCAGCACCAAGATCGACCTGATCAACCAGGGCAAGTCGCCGATCGTCGAACCTGGCCTGGAAGCACTGTTGCAACAAGGCATCGCCAATGGTCGCCTGCGCGGCACCACCGACTTCGCCGAGGCCATTCGCGCCAGCGATGTATCGATGATCTGTGTGGGCACCCCCAGCAAGAAAAACGGTGACCTGGGCCTGGAATACATCGAGTCGGTGTGCCGGGAAATCGGCTATGTGCTGCGCGACACCACGCGCCGCCATACCATCGTGGTGCGCAGTACCGTGTTGCCAGGCACCGTCAAGAACGTGGTGATCCCGATCCTCGAAGATTGCTCGGGCAAAAAGGCCGGCGTTGACTTCGGCGTCGCGGTGAACCCGGAATTCCTGCGTGAAAGCACTGCAATCAAGGACTACGACCAGCCACCGATGACCGTCATCGGCGAACTGGACAGCGCCAGCGGCGACATCCTCCAGGCGCTGTACGAAGAACTCGACGCCCCGGTCATCCGCAAGCCGATCGAAGTGGCCGAGATGATCAAATACACCTGCAACGTGTGGCATGCCACCAAGGTCACCTTCGCGAACGAGATCGGCAACATCGCCAAGGCTGTCGGTGTGGATGGCCGTGAAGTGATGGACGTGGTCTGCCAGGACAAGGTGCTCAACCTGTCGCAGTACTACATGCGCCCCGGCTTTGCCTTCGGCGGCTCGTGCCTGCCGAAGGACGTGCGCGCCCTGACCTACCGTGCCGCCAGCCTGGACGTGCGTGCCCCGCTGCTCGACTCGCTGATGCGCAGTAACGAGTCGCAGGTGCAAAACGCCTTCGAACTGATCGAAGCCCACGACAAACGCAAGGTCGCCCTGCTTGGCCTGAGCTTCAAAGCCGGCACCGACGACCTGCGCGAAAGCCCACTGGTGGAGCTGGCCGAACGCCTGATCGGCAAGGGCTACCAACTGGATATCTACGACGAGAACGTCGAATACGCCCGCGTTCATGGAGCCAACAAAGACTACATCGAATCGAAGATCCCGCACGTATCGTCGCTGCTCAACGGTGACTTCCACAAGGTCATCGACAACGCCGACATCATCGTTCTGGGCAACCGTGACGAGCAGTTCCGTGCCCTTGCCCAGCAAGTACCGGCCGGCAAACAAGTAATCGACCTGGTCGGCTTCATGAGTGAACCGACCAGCGCAGCCAGCCGCACCGAAGGCATCTGCTGGTAAGCCCTGGGCCAGGCGGCGCAAGGTTCCCCACTTGCGCTGCCGCCCTTTCCCGAATTTTCCACGGATGCTGAACATGCAAAGGCTCCAGACAGTGCTGTTGCAGTGCGCCGGTTGGCTGCTCTACATGAGCCTGCTCATGCTGATCGCCCTGGCCCTGCCAGCCGATATCTTCGACTCGCAATCGAAGCACTTCATCTTCCTGGTCGGCGCCGTCGGCATCTGGCGCTACTCGATGGGCGCCACCCATTTCATCCGCGGCATGATCTTCCTCTACGGTGTGTACCCCTACCTGCGCCGCAAGGTGCAGAAAATGGGCAGCGCCGCCGACCCGTCGCACGTGTACCTGATGGTCACCAGCTTCCGCATCGAAGCATTGACCACCGCTCAGGTGTACAGCTCGGTGATCCGCGAGGCGATCAACTGCGGTTTCCCCACCACCGTGGTCTGCTCGCTGGTGGAAATGTCCGATGAATTGCTGGTGAAGAGCCTGTGGGCCAAGTACAACCCGCCGGCCCACGTGAAGCTGGACATCGTCCGTATCGCCGGTACTGGCAAGCGCGATGGCCTGGCCTACGGCTTCCGTGCCATCTCCCGCATGCTGCCGGACGAAAACGCCGTGGTGGCGGTGATCGACGGTGACACCGTGCTGGCCGATGGCGTGGTGCGCAAGACCGTACCGTGGTTCAAGCTGTACCCCAATGTCGGCGGCCTGACCACCAACGAGTTCTGCGAAGTACGTGGCGGCTACATCATGAGCGAATGGCACAAGCTGCGCTTCGCCCAGCGCCACATCAACATGTGCTCGATGGCCCTGTCCAAGCGCGTACTGACCATGACCGGGCGCATGTCGATGTTCCGCGCCAGCGTGGTCACCAACCCCGAGTTCATTGCCGACGTCGAAAGCGACTCGCTGATGCACTGGCGCCTGGGCCGCTTCAAGTTCCTGACCGGTGACGACAAGTCCAGCTGGTTCAGCCTGATGCGCCTGGGCTACGACACCTTCTACGTGCCGGACGCTGCCATCAACACGGTCGAGCACCCGCCGGAGAAAAGCTTCTTCAAGGCCAGCCGCAAGCTGATGTACCGCTGGTACGGCAACAACCTGCGGCAGAACTCCCGTGCGCTGGGCCTGGGCCTGCGGCGCCTGGGGCTGTTCACCAGCATCGTGCTGTTCGACCAGCGCGTATCGATGTGGACCAGCCTGCTGGGCCTGACCGTGGCGGTGATCGCCAGCCTCAAGTTCGGCCTGGCATACCTGCTGGTGTACCTGCTGTGGATCGGCATTACCCGCCTGATCCTCACCGTGATGCTGCTGTGCTCTGGCCACAACGTCGGCCCGGCCTACCCGCTGATCCTCTATTACAACCAGATCATCGGCGCGCTGATGAAGATCTACGTGTTCTTCCGCCTCGACAAACAGTCGTGGACGCGTCAGCCCACTGCCCTCAAGCGTGACCTCGCCAGCTTTCAACAATGGTTCAACACCTGGTCCTCGCGGACCATGACCTTCTCGGCGGCCAGCATCTTCGTTGCTGTGCTGTTCATGGTCGTGTGAGCCCAACCCGGATCGGATCTAACAGGAACAAACCCCATGAATACCGCCGTGAATGTCAACGTCGTGCATGAGTCCGAAGCCCAGCGCCAGCACGCCCGGGTACGCATCCCCGCCAAGCTGCGCTTCATCGACGCCCAGCGCCAGGCCCACGATGTGAAAGTCGACGACCTTTCCGCCGGAGGCTTGAGCTTCCACACCAAGCAGCAACTGGCGGTGGGCGATGCGTTGCGTGGGCGATTGATGTTCACGGTCGACAACCTCGGCCTGTCGATGGACATCGAATTCCAGGTGCGCTCCTACCACCCCGACAGCGGGCGTACCGGTGCGCAATTCCAGAACCTGGAGCCCCGCGACATCGCCACCCTGCGCCATATCATCACCTCGCACCTGTCGGGTGAACTGATCACTGCCGGCGACGTGCTCAGCACCCTGCAGCGCGACAACTTCACCAAGGCGCGCAAGCAGAAGGACGGCGGCAGTGGCCTGAGCCCCTTCGGCCGGCTCAAGGCCGTTACCGTCACCCTCGGTGTGTTCGTGGTCGGCATCGCCGCCTTCGGTTTCGTCGCCAAGTCGTTGTACGGCATGTACTTCATCAGCCATGCCGAAGCCGGTGTGGTCGCAGTACCCACCACCAATGTCACCATGCCGCGCGACGGCACCGTGAACAGCCTGGTGGAGAGCGGTGGGCAGGTGGCCAAGGGCGCGCCACTGGCCAGCTTCACCACCAGCATGCTGGACATGCTCAAGGGCAACCTCGACGACACGCAACTGGAACCGGCGAAGATCGAGGAACTGTTCGGCAAGCAACTCTCCGGCACCCTCACCAGCCCCTGCGATTGCGTGGTCGCCCGCCAGTTGGTGGACGACGGCCAGTACGCGGCCAAGGGCCAACCGATCTTCCAGCTGATTCCGCGTACCACCAACCCGATGGTCGAGGCGCGTTTCAGCTACCGCCAGTTCGATGAGGTCAAGCCAGGCACCCGGGTCAATTTCCAGGTCGCCGGCGAAGACGAAGTGCGTACCGGCCAGATCGTCAGTAGCGCCAGCCTCAACAGCGAAGACCTGGCCTCCGACATCCGTGTGCAGATCAAGCCCGATAGCGGCCTGCCTGCCGAGCTGGCCGGCCGCCCGGCGGCAGTCAACAGCGACCGTGGCCCGTCGCTGAACTGGCTGATCGACAAAGCCGCGGCCCGTGGGCTGTAAGAGGATCGGACGATGATCGCTGATACCAACACCTGCCCCCACAGGTTCCGTGTGAACCTGGGTCTGTGTGGCCTGGCCATGGCCATCACCTTGGCCGGCTGCGCCGGCCTGCCCGACCAGCGCCTGGCCAACGAAGCCCTGAAGCGCGGTGACACGGCATTGGCCGAACGCAACTACAAGGCCCTGGCCGACCTGGGCTACAGCGATGCGCAAGTGGGCCTGGCCGACATCAAGGTGGCCAGCCGCGACCCGGCGCAAATCAAGGAGGCCGAGGCCACCTACCGCGCTGCCGCTGCGTCCTCGTCGCGCGCCCAGGCCCGCCTTGGCCGCCTGCTGGTGGCCAAGCCCGACAGCACCCAGGCCGAGCGTGAAGAAGCCGAAACGCTGCTGAAACTCGCCGCCCGCCAGGGTGAAGGCAACACCCTGATCCCGCTGGCGATGCTGTACCTGAGCTACCCGCAAAGCTTCCCCAAGGTCAACGCGCAGCAGCAGATCGACCAGTGGCGCGCCACCGGCAACCCGGAAGCGGGCCTGGCCCAGGTGCTGCTGTATCGCACCCAGGGCAGCTACGACCAGCACCTGGACGACGTGGAGAAAATCTGCAAGGCCGCCCTGAGCGCCACCGACATGTGCTACGTCGAACTGGCCACCGTTTACCAGAAGCGCGGCCAGACCGACCAGCAGGCCGCCCTGCTCGGCCAGCTGCAGGCGGCCTACGCCCGTGGTGCCGTGCCAGCCAGCCGGGTCGACAGCGTGGCCCGGGTGCTGGCCGATCGCAGCCTTGGCCAGACCGATGAAAAAACTGCCAAGGACTTGCTCGAACAGGTGGCACCGGCCAACCCGGCGTCGTGGGTCAGCCTGGCGCAATTGCTGTACGAGTTCCCCGAACTGGGCGACACCGACCAGTTGCTGGCCTACATCGACAAGGGTCGCGAAGCCGAGCAGCCACGTGCCGAACTGCTGCTGGGCCGCCTGTACTACGAAGGCAAGACCGTACCGGCCGACGCCAAGAAAGCCGAACGCCACCTGCAGGCGGCCGCCGACGCTGGCGAAACCAGCGCCCATTACTACCTGGGCCAGCTGTACCGCCGTGGTTACCTGGGCAACGTCGAGCCGCAAAAGGCTGTCGACAACCTGCTGGCCGCCGCCCGCGGCGGGCAGATCAGCGCCGACTATGCCTTGGCCCAGTTGTTCAGCGAAGGTCATGGCATTCGCCCGCAACCAGGCAATGCCTGGGTGTTCGCCCAGCTGGCACAAGCCAACCCCACGCCGCAGGCGGCAGAAATGCTGCAACGGCTCGAGCCGCAGCTGACCCCGGACCAGCGCCACCAGGCCGAGCAACTGCTGGCTCAGGAAAAGCAGGCCCGCGGCAGCATGAGCCAAGGCGCCAACAGCACCCTGGCCACCGAAGCCCTGCAAGACGACGAACCAGAAGTAGACGGTGAGGACTCGCTATGACGCTCAATCCCTTCGTGAAAGCCGGCATCGGCCTGAGCTTCGCCCTGCTGTGGTCCTGCCCGACCCTGGCGGAAATGACCGCTGAGAAAAATTTCGGCCTGGACGTGAAAATCACCGGCCAATCGGAAGACGACCGTGACCTGGGTACCCGCCCCGGCGGCGACGTCAACGGCCTGGGCCTGGACCTGCGCCCATGGGTGTACGGCGAGCGCGGCAACTGGAGCGCCTACGCCATGGGCCAGGCGGTCGCAGCCACCGACACCATCGAAACCGACACCCTGCGCCAGAACGACGACGGCACCACCACCGACACCGGTGACGACAGCCGCAAGCCAGACAAAAGCTACCTGGCCATGCGCGAATTCTGGGTCGGCTACAGCGGCCTCACCGCCTACCCTGGCGAGCAACTGCGCCTGGGTCGCCAGCGCCTGCGCAGCGATGACGGCATGTGGCGCGACACCAACATCGAGGCGCTGAACTGGACCTTCGACACCACCTTGCTCAAGGCCGACCTGGGCGTGGCCCAGCGCTTCAGCGAATACCGCACCGACCTCACCGAGCTGGCGCCCGAGGACAAGGACCGTACGCACGTCTACGGCAACATCGCCACGCAATGGACGCCCGGCCACTGGGTTGGCCTGCGCGCCCACCACACCCATGACAGCGGCAGCCTGAACCAACCCGGGGAAACCGTCGATGCACTGGACAAGACCCGCACCGGCGACCTCACCTGGCTGGGCCTCGAGGCCAACAGCGACGCCTACAACTGGCGCAATGACCACACCGTCAACTATTGGGGCAGCGTCACCTGGCTGACCGGCGACCGCGACAAGCTCACCACCCAACAGGTGGGTGACGATCAGGTGGCCACCGGCAAGCAGAGCGGCAACGTCAATGCCTGGGCCACCGACCTGGGTATCCGCCTGCGCCTCGACCCGCAATGGCAGGTGGGTGCAGCCTACGCCCGCGGCAGCGGCGGCGGCGGTGACGATGGTTCGAACAACTTCGAGCAGACCGGGCTGGAAAGCAACCGCTCCAACTTCACCGGCACCCGCTCGCGGGTACACCGCTTCGGTGAGGCCTTCCGCGGCGAGCTGGGCAACCTGCAGGCGGCCACGCTGTTCGCATCGTGGCAACTGCGCGACGACTATGACGCCAGCCTGATCTACCACAAGTTCTGGCGCGTCGATGGCAACCAGAACATCGGCTCCAGCGGCATCAACGCCGTGGTCGACGACAACGGTGTGAACCGCCAACTGGTCGACGGTGAAAAAGACCTTGGCCAGGAGATGGACGTGGTCGTGACCAAGTACTTCAAGCAAGGCCTGCTGCCCGCGTCCATGAGCCAGGCCATCGACGAGCCGTCTGCCCTGGTGCGCCTGCGCGCGGGTGTATTCAAGCCGGGCGACGCCTATGGCAAGGAAGCGGACTCGTACATGCACCGCGCCTTCGTCGACGTGATCTGGCGCTTCTGAGGCCGGGAGAAACCTGATGAACCTTCACCCGCACCTACGTCACAGCCTGTTGGCCAGCGCCTTGTTGCTGGCCTCGGGCCTGGCCGTCGCCGCAGAGCCCAAGGTCATTGCCAAGGAGCTGCAGCAGGCCAAGACCTACACCGTGGCCAGCGCGCCGATCGAGCCCCTGCACATGGACCCGCCCAAGCTGCCCGACCTGAACGGCTACACCGCCCAGGCCGTGCAGAAGAAGATCGACCGCAGCCACAAGGGCAAGGTCAGCCTGCGCCGCATGTTCCAGGAGGACACCCTCAAGGAATTTGTCGGCGGCGACAACAAGGCGGCCGAGTGGGTCCAGCGCCAGCACGGTATTCCGCAGGCGATCTTCATCGATGACGGCCATGTCGACCTCGTCGAGCTGAGCAAGCAGGTGCCGCGACAGTACCTGCGCGAAGTCGAGCCCGGCGTGTACCTGGCGCGCCTGCCGATCGTGGTCGGCCGCAAGGGCATCCTCGAGATCGATGGCAAGGTCAAGCAATTGCGCCTGTCCCAGGAGGGCGGCGCGTTCCTGGTCAACGACGGCAAGCTGTTCGTCACCGACACCCAGGTGACTGGCTGGCGGGAAAAAGACAACGGCCCGGCGACCTTCCGCTCGCCCAAGGAGTTCCGCCCGTTCCTGCTGTCGTGGGGCGGTACCGAGACCTATATCGTCAATACCAGGATGGCCAGTTTCGGCTATGCCAAGTCCAAGTCGTACGGCGTGAGCATTTCGCAGTACACCCCGAACATGGCCAAGCGCATGGGCCGCCCGGAACCCACCGGCTGGATCATCGGTTCGCAGTTCAGCGACATGTGGTACGGCTTCTACTGCTACGAAACCCAGGACTTCGTGGTCAAGGACAATACCTACAACGACAACATCGTCTATGGCATCGACCCGCACGACCGCTCGCACCGCCTGATCATCGCCGGCAACACGGTCTACGGCACCAAGAAGAAGCACGGCATCATCATTTCGCGTGAGGTCAACGACAGCTGGATCATCAACAACAAGAGCTACGACAACAAGCTCTCCGGCGTGGTGATCGACCGTAACAGCGTCAACAACCTGGTGGCCTACAACGAGATCTACCGCAACCACACCGACGGCATCACCCTGTACGAAAGCGGCGACAACCTGATCTGGGGCAACAAGCTGATCAACAACCGCCGCCACGGCATACGCGTACGTAACAGCGTGAACATTCGCCTGTACGAGAACGTGGC
The DNA here is from genome assembly GCF_947311875.1 of Pseudomonas sp. PARCl1. Lineage (NCBI taxonomy): Bacteria > Pseudomonadati > Pseudomonadota > Gammaproteobacteria > Pseudomonadales > Pseudomonadaceae > Pseudomonas > Pseudomonas sp. PARCl1. The sequence continues at coordinate 14,814 of NZ_CAMZMX010000010.1, read as the reverse complement.
CATGGCCAACGGCCTGGTCGGCGTGTACGGCCACATCAAGGACTTGTCCGACACCGACCGCGACATCGCCCTCGACCCGTTCGACACCAAGGTGTCGCTGATCGTGGTGGGCGGCGAACTGGCGGCTAACGGCTCAGGCCCGCTGTCGATCGACTCGCCGCTGTCGGTCGAGCTGTACAAGGTATCCATGCTCGCCCCGCGCAAGGCCAGCGGCATCAGCCTCAACGGCGTGCTGGGCGAGCGCCAGGACGAAATCCTCGACCTGCTGGTCCGCCAGCAGAAGGCTGTGCTGATCGACCCGGTCGAGCGCCAGACCGAAATGATCGATTAAGGAAGCCCAGACCATGACTCCACACCTGATGAAACTGCTGGGCCTGTCCGCTGCCCTTCTGGCAATCAGCCAAGGCGTGCGCGCCGATGAAGTCAAGGCCCCGACCTTCACGGCCGAACCCTGCTGCCAGCTGTGCCCCGAAGCGCACGATGCCAGCCGCTACACCACCCGCTACCAGCAGAACTTCACCACCCTGGTGCAAGCCAAGGGCGACTGGCTGTTCCGCACACGCGAAGACTTGCGCACCGAGTTCAGCACCACGCCGGCCGGCTACAAGCGCCTGCAACAAGTGCACGACGCGTTCAAGAAGCGTGGCGTGGAGCTGGTGATGGTGTACCAGCCCACCCGTGGCCTGGTGAACCGCAACATGCTCAACCCGGCCGAGAAAGCTGCGTTCAACTACCAGAAGGCACTGGGCAACTACCAGGCCATGCTCAAGCGCTTCGCCAGCATGGGCTACAACGTGCCCGACCTGTCGCCGCTGACCAACGAGCAACTGGCCGCCGCCGACCAGGGCAAGGACTTCTACTTTCGCGGTGACCAGCACTGGACACCGTACGGTGCCCAGCGCGCCGCCAGGATCGTCGCCGACACCGTGCACAAGATGCCGGCTTTCGAGGGCATCCCGCGCAAGGAATTCGAAACCAAGAAATCTGGCCGCATGGGCAAAACGGGCACCCTGCACAACGTAGCCGGCCAACTGTGTGGCACCAGCTATGCGATCCAGTACATGGACCAGTTCGCCACCGAGCCGAAAGGCTCCAGCGGCGGCGGCGACGACCTGTTCGGCGACAGCGGCAACGCACAGATCACCTTGGTCGGCACCAGCCACAGCGGCAAGAACTACAACTTCTCCGGTTTCCTCGAGCAGTACATCGGCGCCGATGTGCTCAACGTCGCCTTCCCCGGCGGTGGCCTGGAAGGCTCGATGATCCAGTACCTGGGCAGCGAGGAATTCCGCAAGAACCCGCCCAAGATCCTGATCTGGGAGTTCTCGCCGCTATACCGCCTGGACCAGGAAACCATCTGGCGGCAAATCCTTGGCCTGCTCGACGATGGCTGCAATGACCGCCCGGCGCTGATGAGCGCCAGCACCACGCTCAAGCCCGGCAACAACGAGCTGATGGTCAACGGCAAGGGCGGCGTGGTGAAACAGCTGATCAACCGCAACCTGCAGATGGATGTCAGGTTCGACGACCCATCGGTGAAGGTGCTGCAAGCCACCCTGTGGTACCTCAACGGCCGCCACGAAGACATCAAGCTGGAAAAACCGGAAACCTCCGACACCGACGGCCGCTTTGTCTTCCAGATGCGTGAGGACGAGGACTGGGCCGACCAGAGCCTGCTGGCGTTCGAGGTGCAAGGCCCGGAAAGCGGCACCCAAAAAGTCGAAGCCAAACTCTGCAAACGCAACAACTTCGCCGTGGCTGCGCAAACCGCGCAAGCCGGCCAGTGAGGCGACCATGACCGTATTCAAGCAAATCTTTCGCCCTGCCCTGCTCGCCATGGCGCTGTTCGGCAGCGCCGCGCATGCTGCGCTGGTGCCACCCCAAGGCTATTACGAGGGCATCGAGAAACCCAAAACGGGCGACGGCAATTTCCGCTGCGAGCCGGCACCAAAACCCTACACCGGTCCGCTGCAATTCCGCAGTAAGTACGAAGGCTCCGACAAGGCCCGTGCCACGCTCAATGTCGCCTCGGAAAAGGCCTTTCGCAAGTCGACCGAAGACATCACCACGCTGGAAAAGGGCGTGAGCAAGATGGTCGGCCAATACATGCGTGATGGCCGCCCGGCGCAACTCGACTGCACCTTGGCTTGGCTGGGGACCTGGGCGCGGGCCAATGCGCTGCTGTCCACCGACTACAACCACACCGGCAAGTCGATGCGCAAATGGGCCCTGGGCAGCATGAGCGGCTCGTGGCTGCGCCTGAAGTTCTCCACTGCCCAGCCGCTGGCCGCGCACCAGGCCGAAGCCGAGCTGATCGAGAAATGGCTGGACCGCCTGGCCGAGCAGACCGTGCAGGACTGGAGCAACCTGCCGCTGGAGAAGATCAACAACCACAGCTACTGGGCCGCCTGGTCGGTGATGGCCACCGCCGTGGCCACCGACCGCCGCGACCTGTTCGACTGGGCGGTGAAGGAATTCAAGGTGGGTGCCAACCAGGTCGACGAGCAAGGTTTCCTGCCCAACGAGGTCAAGCGCAAGCAACGTGCCCTGGCCTATCACAACTACGCCCTGCCGCCGCTGGCGATGATTGCCAGCTTCGCCCAGGCCAATGGCGTGGACCTGCGCAGCGAAAACAACTTTGCCCTGCAGCGCTTGGGCGAAGGTGTGCTCTACGGCGCCCGCGACCCCCGTCACTTCGCCGAACGAGCCGGTGAGAAGCAGGACATGAAAGACCTCAAGGTCGACAACAAGTACGCCTGGCTCGAGCCTTGGTGCGCGCTGTACCACTGCGTCGGCGACACGCTGGAGCGCAAGCACGGGATGCAGCCGTTCAACAGCTTCCGGCTGGGCGGCGATGTGACCCGGGTCTATGACCCGAGCGCAGCAAGCAAGAAGTGAACTGACTCCCATTGTGGGGTCGGTACCTGTGGGAGCGGGCCTGCCCGCTCCCACAGGGATCTAAGTTGCCCTCCAGCTTTTTGCTGGGGGGTTTGGGGGGCGCTGTGCCCCGGATGCTGTGAACAATAAGGAGAACCGGGATGGTCTTCTCGTCCAACGTGTTCCTGTTCCTGTTCTTGCCGATATTCCTCGGCCTGTATTACTTGAGCGGGCAACGTTATCGCAACCTGCTGCTGCTGGTCGCCAGCTACATCTTCTATGCCTGGTGGCGGGTGGACTTCCTGGCGCTGTTCGCCGGGGTCACCCTGTGGAACTACTGGATCGGCCTGAAAGTGGGTGCCGCCGGCGTGCGCACCAAGCCGGCACAGCGCTGGCTGCTGCTGGGGGTCGGTGTTGACCTGGCCATTCTCGGCTACTTCAAGTACGCCAACTTCGGTGTCGACAGCCTGAATGCGATCATCACCTCGTTTGGCCTGGAGCCCTTCATCCTCACCCACGTGCTGCTGCCGATCGGTATCTCGTTCTACATCTTCGAGTCGATCAGCTACATCATCGACGTGTACCGCGGCGACACCCCGGCCACGCGCAACCTGATCGACTTCGCCACATTCGTGGCCATCTTCCCGCACCTGATCGCCGGCCCCGTGCTGCGTTTCAAGGACCTGGTCGACCAGTTCAACAACCGCACCCATACCCTGGACAAGTTCTCCGAAGGCTGCACCCGCTTCATGCAGGGTTTCATCAAGAAGGTGTTCATCGCCGACACCCTGGCAGTGGTCGCCGACCACTGCTTCGCCCTGCAGAACCCGACCACCGGGGATGCCTGGCTCGGCGCCCTGGCCTACACCGCGCAGTTGTACTTCGACTTCAGCGGCTACAGCGACATGGCCATCGGCCTGGGGCTGATGATGGGCTTCCGCTTCATGGAAAACTTCAAGCAGCCATACATCAGCCAGTCCATCACCGAGTTCTGGCGGCGCTGGCACATCAGCCTGTCGACCTGGCTGCGCGACTACCTGTACATCACCCTGGGCGGTAACCGCAAAGGCACCTTCAACACTTACCGCAACCTGTTCCTGACCATGCTGCTGGGCGGCCTGTGGCATGGCGCCAACTTCACCTACATCATCTGGGGCGCCTGGCACGGCATGTGGCTGGCGATCGAGCGGGCGCTGGGCATCGACACCAACCCGCAGCGTTTCAACCCGGTGAAATGGGCCTTCACCTTCCTGCTGGTGGTGGTCGGCTGGGTGATCTTCCGCGCCGAAAACCTGCACGTCGCCGCACGCATGTATGGCGCCATGTTCAGCTTCGGCGACTGGCAACTGTCGGAACTCAACCGTGCCCAGCTCACCGGCCTGCAGGTCGCCACCCTGGTGATCGCCTACCTCACCCTGGCGTTCTTCGGCCTGCGCGACTTCTACCGCAACGCCAAACCCACGCCCAAGGCCACCCCGGTGCAGGTCAACAGCGACGGTTCGCTGGGCCTGGACTGGACCCGGGTCATGACCCGCGCGCTGGTGTTGCTGCTGTTCGTGGCCTCGATCCTCAAGCTTTCGGCGCAGAGCTACTCGCCGTTCCTCTACTTCCAGTTCTGAGGTGGCTGACATGACCCGAACGTTACGCATTACCTATTCGCTGTCCTTCATCGGCCTGTTGGTGGGCATGGGCGTCTGGTCCACCGGTGGGCTGGAAAGTTTCCAGCGCACCGAACAGATGACCCTGCTCAACGGCAAACTGGCCAAGGCAGCCGAAACCCATTACGACGACCAGTTCCCGATCAAGCGCCTGGGCACCAACCTGTGGGCGGCGATGGACTTCAAGCTGTTCCACGAAGGCCGCCCTGGCGTGGTGCTGGGCCGCGACCAGTGGTTGTTCAGTGACGAAGAGTTCAAGCCCACCGCCGGTGCCGAACACCTGATGCAAGAGAACCTGGCGCTGATCCGCGGTGTACGCGACACCCTGCAGCAGCACGGCGTGCACCTGGTGCTGGCGATCGTCCCGGCCAAGGCGCGGGTGTATGCCGAATACATCGGCAAGCAACAACCGGCCAGCTTGCATGACGACCTGTACAACCAGTTTCACGCCCAGGCACGCCAGGCCAACGTATTTGCGCCCGAGCTGATGGGCCCACTGGCGCAGGCCAAGGCCCGCGGCCAGGTGTTTCTGCGTACCGACACCCACTGGACGCCGATGGGTGCCGAAGTGGCGGCGCAGGCGCTGGCTGACGCCGTGCGCCGGCAGAACCTGCTCGACGGCGCCCCGCAGGCCTTCATAACCGAAGCAGGCAGCACAGCCCCGTACAAAGGCGACCTGACCAACTTCCTGCCACTGGACCCTTTGTTCAGCAACCTGCTGCCCGCCCCGGACAGCCTGCAACAACGTACCACCCGGGCCGCCGAGGCCGAGGGTGACGGTGCTGACGCGCTGTTCGCCGACAGCCGCATACCGGTGGCACTGGTTGGCACCAGCTACAGCGCCAACCCGCACTGGAACTTCCTTGGCGCCCTGCAGCAGGCGCTGCGCAGCGACGTGGCCAATTACGCCGAGGACGGCCACGGCCCGTTGGTGCCCATGCTCAAGTACCTGCAAAGCGATGCCTTCAAGAACGCCGCGCCACAAGTGGTGGTGTGGGAATTCCCAGAACGATATCTGCCAATGAAGAACGACCTCAGCAGCTTCGACCCGCACTGGGTCGCGCAGCTGAAGTACGCCCGTAAATCCGAAGAAAACCTGGCCTTGTCGTCCACCCGGACGAACCACTGACTGAAGAGAGGAACACGCACATGACTACCAAGACTTCCATTGCCAAAGCCCTCACCCTGGCGGCCGGCCTGTCCCTTGCCTCCATGCAGGCCTTCGCCGGCGCCGACGCCGCCCTGTATGGCCCCAGCGCGCCGAAAGGCTCCACGTTCGTGCGGCTGTACAACGCCACCAGTGCACCGGCTGCCGCCAGTGTGGGCAACACCCAGATCAAGCAGGTTGGCGCCCAGGCCAGCAGCGATTTCAGCTTCCTGCCTGGCGGTGACTACACCGCCCAGGTCGGCGGCAAGAGCGTGCCGGTCAAGCTGGCCTCGGACAAGTACTACACCCTGGTCAACAGCAGCAGCGGCAACCCGAAGCTGATCGAAGAGCCGCCGTTCAAGAACAAGCAGAAAGCCCTGGTGCGCGTGCAGAACCTGAGCGACCAGCAGCTGACCCTGAAAACCGCCGACGGCAAGACCGAAGTGGTCAAGCAGGTGGCCGCCAACGGCCGTGGCGAGCGCGAGATCAACCCGGTCAAGGTGAACCTGGCGCTGTACCAAGGTGACAAGAAAGTGGGTGACGTGAAGCCAGTCGCCCTTGAGCGCGGCGAAGCCGCAGTGCTGTACGTAACGGGTTCCGGCAACGCCTTGTCGCCGGTGTGGGTAACTCGCCCCGTGGCTAGCAACTGATTCCCCTGCCTCTCAACGACTATTGGAGAAACATGATGATCCCGGTAATTCTTTCTGGTGGTAGCGGTTCGCGTCTGTGGCCTTTGTCGCGCAAGCAGTTCCCCAAGCAGTTCCTGGCCCTGACCGGTGAACATACGCTGTTCCAGCAAACCCTCTCGCGCCTAGCGTTCGAGGGCATGGACACGCCGATCGTGGTCTGCAACAAGGACCACAAGTTCATCGTGCAGGAGCAGCTGGCTGCCCTGAAGCTGGAAACCCAAGGCATCCTGATGGAGCCGTTTGGCCGCAATACGGCGCCCGCGGTGGCCATGGCCGCGATGAAACTGGTCAACGAAGGCCGCGACGAACTGATGCTGGTGCTGCCTGCCGACCATGTGATCGAGGACCAGAAGGCCCTGCAACGTGCCCTGGCCCTGGCCACCGTCGCGGCAGAGCGCGGCGAGATGGTGTTGTTCGGGGTACCGGCGACCAAGCCGGAAACCGGCTACGGCTACATCCGCTCCAGCCAGGATGCATTGCTACCCGAGGGCGTGGCGCGGGTCGCGCAGTTCGTCGAGAAGCCCGACGAGAAGCGCGCCACCGAGTTCGTCCAGGCCGGTGGTTACTTCTGGAACAGCGGCATGTTCCTGTTCCGCGCCAGCCGCTTCCTTGAGGAGCTGAAAAAGCACGATGGCGATATCTACGACACCTGTGTACTGGCCTTGGAGCGTAGCCAGGAAGACGGCGATGTGCTGAGCATCGACCCCGCCACTTTCGCCTGCTGCCCGGACGACTCCCTCGACTACGCGGTGATGGAAAAAACCCAGCGCGCCTGTGTCGTGCCGATGTCGGCCGGCTGGAGTGACGTGGGCTGCTGGTCGTCGTTGTGGGAGGTGCATGAGAAGGACGACAATGGCAACGTCACCAAGGGCGATGTGGTGGTGCAGGACAGCCGCAACTGCATGATCCACGGTAACGGCAAGCTGGTGTCGGTGATCGGCCTTGAGAACATCGTGGTGGTCGAGACCAAGGACGCCATGATGATCGCCCACAAGGACAAGGTTCAGGGCGTGAAGCAGATGGTCAAGACACTGGACGAACAGGGCCGTAGCGAAACCCAGAACCACCTGGAAGTGTATCGCCCATGGGGTTCTTACGACTCGGTGGACATGGGCGGCCGCTTCCAGGTCAAGCACATCACCGTCAAGCCAGGCGCCAGCCTGTCGCTGCAGATGCACCACCACCGCGCCGAACACTGGATCGTGGTGTCCGGCACTGCCGAGGTGACCTGCGACGAAAACGTGTTCCTGCTGACCGAGAACCAGTCGACCTACATCCCGATTGCGTCGGTGCACCGCCTGCGCAACCCGGGCAAGATCCCGCTGGAGATCATTGAGGTGCAGTCCGGGAGTTACCTGGGCGAAGATGATATCGAGCGCTTCGAAGATGTGTATGGGCGCACCTCTACGCCGGTCGAGCGTGGGGTTTCGGTGAAGACCATCGCGCAGTAAAGCGGCAAGCGGCAAGCGGCAAGCGGCAAGCGGCAAGCTACAAGAAACAGCGGGGCGGCGTCGAATCTAAAATTGTGGGTTCTCCACCGCCCTGCTTTTTCTAGTAGCTTGTAGCTTGCAGCTTGCAGCTTGCAGCTTGCAGCTTGCAGCTTGCAGCTTGCCACTCCAAGATGTGCCGAGACTCGAACGGAATCCGCACATCATGATCATCGGTGCCGTCCTTATCCTCACCTGGCTGGTGCTGCTGTTGCGCTACCCGGCCAAGGCCCTGCCCATTTCCCTGGCCGCCGTGTGCGGCCTGGGCCTGGTGGCCCTGTTCGTTGCCTGGCAGGACACCCGCGAAGCCTCGCAACTGGCCCGCCTGGACCTGCGCCTGCGCTACGCCCCAGACCAGTGCCCCGCCGACCGAACCCTGCAGGTGCACATGAACAACGGCAACCCGGTACCGCTCACCGAACTGCGTTGGCGCGTAGCCGCCTATGCACCGGGCGATACCGTGAACCTCGCCGAAAATACCTACAACGCGCCGCGCTACCGTGGCCCTGGCGAACTGCAGCCGGGGGCCGAGTGGATAGACTGCCTGCCCTTGCCGCCCCTGCGTTCCGGTTACCGAGCACAAACCCTGGAGTTTCGGGCCGAGCACCTGCAAGGTACATTTGCCAATTGATTCATTGACTGTACTGGCGACACACCTCTCACCTTGATCAAAGGCCCCCACCATGCCCACCGTCCTGATCACCGGTTGTTCCAGCGGCATTGGCCGCGCCCTGGCCGACGCCTTCCGCGATGCCGGCCACCACGTCTGGGCCACCGCCCGCAAGCCTGAAGATGTCGAACAACTGAGTGCCGCCGGCTACACCGCCCGGCAACTGGACGTGAACGACAGCGATGCCCTTGCCCGCCTGGCCGAGGAACTGGACAGCCTCGATATCCTGATCAACAACGCCGGCTACGGCGCCATGGGCCCGTTGCTCGATGGCGGCGTGGATGCGCTGCGCCAGCAGTTCGAAACCAATGTCTTCGCCGTGGTAGGCGTCACTCGCGCGCTGTTCCCGCTGCTGCGCCGCTCACGGGGCCTGGTGGTGAATATCGGCAGCGTATCCGGCGTACTGGTCACCCCGTTCGCCGGCGCCTACTGCGCCTCTAAGGCCGCCGTGCATGCCCTGAGCGATGCCCTGCGCCTTGAGCTGGCACCGTTTGGCGTGCAGGTGATGGAAGTGCAACCCGGGGCGATTGCCTCGCAGTTCGCCAGCAACGCCCAGCGCCAGGCCGAGCAGGTAGTGGGGGCGGATTCGGCGTGGTGGCCGTTGCGTGAACAGGTGCAGGCGCGGGCGCGGGCTTCGCAGGACAAGCCGACTTCGGCGGCGGTGTTTGCCAAGGGCGTGCTGGCGGCAGTGAGCAGGTCACCGGTACCGGCTGTGGTGCGCTTGGGCAATGGCAGTACGGCGTTGCCGTTGATGGCTCGGTTGCTGCCGCGGCGTTTGCTGGATTGGGCGTTGCGCAAGCGCTTTGGCCTGCTGCGACCGCTTTGATTCTTTGCTTGCCTGTACCGGCCTCTTCGCGGGCTTGCCCGCTCCCACAGGTATGGCACCCGCTTCGGAATCACACTACTCCTGTGGGAGCGGGCAAGCCCGCGAAGAGGCCGGTACAGGCAGTAGACAATCAGGCAATGGACCGCAGCACCCCGCCGTCCACCCGCAACGCCGCCCCGGTGGTAGCACTGGCCTGCAGCGATGCCAGGTACACCACCATGTTGGCCACCTCTTCCACTGTCGCCAGCCGCTTGATCAACGAACTGGGCCGGTGCTCGGCCAGGAAGCTGGTTTCCAGCTCAGCAGTCGTCACCCCCTGCTCCTCGGCCAGCTTGGCGAAGAAGTCACCCACGCCTTCAGAGCGCGTCGGCCCAGGCAGCACGGCATTCACCGTTACCCCCGTGCCCGCCAGGGTCTCGGCCAGCCCTCGTGACACCGCCAACAGCGCGGTCTTGGTCATGCCGTAGTGAACCATCTCGGTCGGGATCTGCAGCGCCGACTCACTGGACAGGAACACCACCCGCCCCCATTTGCGCTCGGCCATGCCTCGGGCATAGTGGCGCGACAGGCGCACCGCGCTAAGCACGTTGACGTCGAAGAAGCGCTGCCAGTCTTCGTCTTCGATCTCGAAGAACGGCTTGGGCTCGAAGATGCCCAGGTTGTTGACCAGGATGTCGGTATGCGGCACCTGGTCGAACAGCTTTTGCGCACCTTCCTGGGTGCCGAGGTCGGCAGCGATGCCGATGATGCGCGCTTGTGGCAAGCGTTCGCGCACGGCGTTAAGCGCTTCGTCGACGCGGGATTGGGTGCGGCCGTTGAGGACCACTTCGGCGCCGGCTTCGGCCAGACCTATGGCGATGGCCAGGCCAATGCCGGCGGTGGAACCGCTGACGATCGCGCGTTTGCCGTTCAGGGAAATGTGCATCTTTGCCTCCTCATCTGTCTGGGAAATCGCCGGGGCTGCTTTGCAGCCCTTCGCGGGCAAGCCCGCTCCTACAGGTATTGCGCTGTACCTGAGACCTGCGCTGTACTTGTGGGAGTTGGCTTGCCGGCGATGGGCTGCAAAGCTTTCTTCACCGGTTGCTGATCAAACGCCTGCCAGCCACCCCCCAAGGCCTTGTACAGCGCCACCAGCGCCTGCGACACCGCCGCCGAGCTGTCGATCCACTGTTCCTCGCTGGCCAGCAAGGCACTCTGCACCGTCAGCACGTTGAGAAAATCCACCGCCCCTTGCACGTACTGGCGCTGGGCGGTTTCCAAGGCGATGCGGTTCTGCCGCACGGCCTCGGCCAGGTGATCACGGCGCAACTGACTGGCGTTGTACAGGCGTAGCACATCGTCAATCTCATGCCAGGCCCCCAGCACCACCTTGCGATAATTAAGCGCCGCTTCCTGCTGCTGCGCCTCGCGCAACTCCAGGGTGCCCTTGAGTCGGCCGCCCTCGAAGATCGGCAATGAAAGCTGTGGCCCAAAGGCAAACCGGCGCGCGTCCCAGGCACCGAAATCGGACAACTGCATGGCCTGGAAGCCGACACTGCCAGACAGCCGGATGCTCGGGTAGAAGTCGGCCTTGGCCACGCCGATGCTGGCGGTGGCAGCGTGCAGGCGAGCCTCGGCCTGGCGGATGTCCGGCCGGCGCTCGGCCAGCTCGGACGGCAAGCCGATGGCGAACTTCTGCCGCGGCGCAGGCAGTTCGCCGCCCTGTAGCAACTGGGCCTGCAGGCTGCGCGGGGGGTCGGCGGCGAGCAGGCTGAGGGCGTTGATCAGGTCATCGCGCCGGGCTTCGAGGCTGGGCAGACGCGACTCGATGGACGCCACCTGGGCACTGGCCTGGGCTACGTCGAGGCGGGTAGCGACGCCTTCGGCCTGGCGGCTTTCCGAAAGCTTCAGACTGTGCTGGGCGACCTTGAGGTTCTCGCGAGTGACATCGATGGTGTGCTGCACCGCACGCAACTGGATGTAGTTGCCGGCAGTTTCCGACAGTAATGCCAACAGCACCCCGCGGCGGTCGTTCTCCGCCACTTCGACCGTGGCATCGGCCGCCTCGACCTGGCGCCGCACGCGGCCCCACAGGTCCAGCTCCCAACCCGCTACCAAGTCGCCCTGCCAGAGGTTGAAGGCTTGCTTGCCCGCCTTGCCAGACGGGTCGCTCAGGCCTTCGGCGCTGTTGCGGGCACGGCTGTAGCCGGCAGCAACATCCACCGCCGGCATTTCATCGGCGGCCACGGTGCTGCGCAAGGCCCGGCTTTGTACCAGCCGGGCACTGGCCATCTGCAAGTCGAGGTTGCGCTCGGCAACGCGCTGGATCAATGCGCTGAGCTGGGCATCGTGGAAACTTTCCCACCAGCGCAGCTCCAGCGGTTCGGCCTGCGGCTGGCTGGCCGCCGCCTCACCTTGCAGCGGCGCCCATTGTTGCGGTGCCTGGCTGTCGGGGCGCAGGAAGTCCGGGCCCATGCTGCAGCCAGCCATCAGGACGGCCAGCAGTAATGGGCTCACGCGTAATGCCGCTTTCATCGTGCGCTGACCTCTTTGCCGTTCAGCTTGTCGCCACGGGTATCGATGGTCGCTTCCACCGACATGCCCACGCGCAAGCGGGCGAGCAGCGGCTGGCCATCATCGAAAACGATCTTCACCGGAATGCGCTGCACCACCTTGGTGAAGTTGCCGGTGGCGTTGTCCGGCTTGACGGCGGCGAAGGTCACGCCGGTGGCCGGGGCGATACTCTCCACATGGCCTTGCAGCTTCTCGCCGGAGAAGGTGTCGACGCTGATGCTCACCGGCTGGCCCGGCTGCACGTGGGTCAGCTGGGTCTCCTGGAAGTTGCCGACCACATAGGCCTGTTGCAACGGCACCACCGACAGCAGGCGAGCGCCCGGGTTGACGTAGGCGCCGACCCGCAGCGCGCGCTCGCCGACCATGCCGTCCACCGGCGCGGTGATGCGTGTGTAGGACAGGTCAAGCTGGGCTTTTTCCAGGCCCGCTTCGGCGCGTTTGAGCTGGCCATCGGCACTGGCTACCTGGGCGGTAAGGATGTCCACTTGCTTGCGCGCCGCCACCAGCGCTGCTTGGGAATTGGCCAGCCGCGCGCGGGCCTGGTCGACCCTGCTGCGTGCCTGCTGGGCATTCTGCACGGTACCGGCGCCCTGCTCGGCCAGGCGGCTGTAGCGGTTGACCTCATGGTCGGCGAACGCCGCTTCGGCCTGGGCCGCTTTCACCGCAGCTTCGGCCTGGGCAATCAGCGCGGCCTGGCGTTCGAGGGTGGCGCGGGCATCGGCGCTTTGCGCCTTGGCCACCAGCAATTGCGCCTGCGCCGCATCCAGCGCGGCCTGGTAGTCACGGGCATCGATGATCGCCAATAGCTGGCCAGCCGTGACCTGCTGGTTGTCCTCTACCAGCACCTCTTTGATAAAGCCGGCTACCTTGGGCGCGACCACCGTGTAGTCGGCGATCACATAGGCGTCATTGGTGCTCTGGCGGTGGTCGCTGCCGAACAGCCAGGGGCCGACGATGCCAGCCAGGACAGCCACGGCGAGCACCGAGCCGATGAACAGGGTTTTGCGGTTGTTGGTCATATCAGCGGTTCTCGAATTCATCCAGGGTTCAGGCCACCGCGCGCGGCGGGTAGACCCGAGTGGGCACGAAAGGAATCAGGCAGATCAGGGCCACGGCGATGCAGGCCATAACCAGGTAAAGGTCGGCCGAGGTCAGCACCAGCGCCTGATCGTGGATGCGCCTGGCCAGGCCAGCGGCGTTATCGTCGACCAGCGGAGCGTTGCCCAGGCTGTCCACCAGGTGGTTGGAATGGAAGTGCCGGCGCAGGGTGCCAAGCGCATCCAGCAGGCCACCGGCGATCACCGCGGCCAGGCCCTTGACGGTGTTGAACCAGCTGGAGGCGAACGGGCCTTCCTGCGGGGTCATGCCGTTGGTGGACAGCATCAGCAACGGCAGCACCGCCATCGGCTGGCCGAACACCTGCAGCAGGTAGAACGGGTAGAAGTCGCCACGGATCCATTCGCTGGTCAGCAGGCTGCTGCCAACACAGGACACCGCCAGCATCGCCAGGCCGATGCCCAGCACCCAGCGGCAGTCCACCGCGCGGATGTTGCACAGCGCTGCGGTCAATGGCAGGGCGATCAACTGCAGCATCGCCACCAGCATCATCAGCGGGCTGGTCTGCGCCGGCCGGTAGCCCTGGATCTGCGCCAGGTAGGCCGACGGAATGCTGCCGACACCCGACAGCACGACCAGCACGCCGGCCAAGGTCACCAAGGCGAAACTCAGGTTGCGCCGCGACAGCATGCGCAACTGGAAGAACGGCAGCGGCTCGGACCATTCGTTGAACATGAACAGCACCAGCAACAGCAGCCCACCCCCGAGCAGCCAGCAGATCAGCGGCGAGTCGAACCAGCCCCAGCGGTCCCCCAGCGACAAGCCCAGGACGATACTGCTGATGGCCGGCAGGCCAAGCACCACGCCACGCCAGTCGAACTGCCTGAAACGCTCCAGGCGCAGCGGGTCCTGCGGCAGGCCCCAGCCCACACAACACATGGCCAGTGCCGACGGCAGAATGATCTGCCAGAATGCCCATTGCCAGCCCACGTATTCAGTCCACAACCCGGCCAGCGGGGTACCGAGGTTGGGGCCGAACGTGGCGGTCAGGGCGTAACAGGCCAGGCCGTACACTTTGATGCCCGGCGGTAGGAAACGCAGGGCCACGCTCATCAGCATCGGTGGCAAGGCGCCGGCGGCAAAGCCCTGCAGCACGCGCAGCAACATCAGGCTGTGCAGGTTGGGGGCGAACGGCTGCAGCAAGCCGAGCACGGCGAACAGGCCAATGGCGCTCAGGGTGAAGCGCCGCAGCGAGAAGGTGGTGGCCAGCCACGGCGCAAAGGCCATGGCCGAGACCGAAGCGGCGCTGTACACCGCCAGCAGCCAGGCACCTTCGTCGGCCCCGATGCCCATGGCGCCGCGGATATCGGCCAGGGAAATCTTGGTCACCGACTCGTTGAGGCCCGCACACAACACGGCCAGCAATACACCGAACAGTCCGACCACTACCTGCAGGCCGAACGCCGTCTGCGCAGGCGCAGCCGGCGCGGGGGCGGCGGCAGGTGCGGCAGGTGCGGCAGACAGGGCGGACAGGGAACTCATGCAACGACATCTCCAGCAACAAATTTGCGACTGGAGCAAGTCTAAGAAGGTGGAATGCTGACGAAAACTGACTTCTCGGTAGTTTTATGTTGCGTCAGGCGCAATCCACTTTTTTGCAGGTCTGGCCCAATCGCCGGCAAGCCAGCTCCCACAGGGATCGCCTTAGGGCTGACAGGTGTTTGCCACAAGGTATGGCAGCGCCTGTTAGAGCGAGCGCCGCCCGCGCGGCGCAATCGCGAGCTGCGCTCGCTCCTACGTTTGTTTCGGGCCAATTATTCCTGTGGGATTCGCGCGCGAACGCCTTGGTGC